>URJF01000134.1 GCA_900548085.1 uncultured Oscillospiraceae bacterium
ATATGGTTGCTTATATTCATTCCGATTTCGGTAATTGAATTATTGGTAGGAAGTATACTCTATTGCGGTGCGTTGTATGACTACGGCTTGCCTTATGCAACCATACTGGCATTTACGCAGCTGACAATCATTTTGCTGGCGATAATTATACGCACAATTATAAGAAAAATTATAAAAAATAAACGCAAAAATTAAATTGAAAATTTCACAAAAAGAGCATCAGATTTTGAACTGCCCCGGATTGTGCAGACAGTACAATCCGGGGCAGTTCATGATGAGAAGAGTTTTTCCTTTTGTCTATGAATAATATTATTCACCGAAATTCTTGTCATTGTCGTCGGTAGGGTCGCCTGATGTGGTGATTACCGAAACAAGCGGAAAGAGTTCTAACTCAGAGATTGGCTTTTCGTATTTTTCCATTTTTATGTCTCCTTTTGTAAAAATCAATTATTGAGCATATAGAAATTATCGTTATCACTGTTCACAAACTTAACATACATTTTGTTATTGATAAGATAGAGATACGCATATTCCTCCTCAGTTCCGTCTTTATAACGAATACAGAGTGTCGATGTAGGAGTATCTGCGCTAACAGATGCCGGCTCTTGATGCTTTGTACCTTCAAACAATGAGTACGTATCTTCTACATCACCGCCATATACGGTGGAATAACCCGATGTAACCAAATAGAATTCATCAATCTGCTTTGAATCACCACAGGCTGAATCAATCATTCTTTGTACAGCCTGCTTTGTATCATCATCTATGCTACTGTCGTCTACAACATTTCTTGCAATTCGCTTAAAGCTGTAGTTAAGCTGCTTAGTAAAGTAATAGTTGCCGTCAATCTTAACATATCCCTTTGCAGAAACATATGTAGAATAGCTCGACTCCGGAACATTGATAAACACAAGATTGAATGTAGTTACACCGTCGGCATTAGTAAGGTGATTTGTTGCAACAGACTGCTTAACACCGGCATCACCCATAGAAATGTCTGTAACATCAGAAAGATAGCCGACATATTTGTAGATAAAGCCATATTCCTCTACTGTATCAGGTTCAGCTTTAGTTTGGAATCCAAAACGAAGTCCCGGATTTGTAACTCTGATTGAGCCGCCGTTGGCACTGACATCACATACTTTAAGCACAAAGCCGTCTACAGTACCGCTATATTCCTTCGCAGTGCTCCAAGTACCGAATGTTCCTTTCTTTTTCATTTGGTACTTAAAGGTAAGTGAAAGTTTGTACTCGCCTGCCTTAAGGTTGGATGCATCGATTGTAAAAGTGGTAAGAACAGACTTAGTATCAAGATAGCCGCCTACCGTACCATTTACATTACGGGAAGCACCGAAGCCACTTACCTCAGCAGTAACACCGTCGCCGCTGAGCGAGAACACAGTATCGGTAGCAATACAATATCCGTTACCTGTGCCATAGTGATAAACACCGTTTTTGTAGGAAGAAATATCCTCATTTCCATAAGTTGCTGAAGAAAAGTCAGCAGCACCAAAAACGAGAGTTGCCTTGTTACCCTTTGTTACTGCAATAGTTTTGTCAGCATTGACGCCCTGAAAAACAGAAGCAACATAATCGTCGCCGCTATATACAATGTTAGAATAGTACGGCGTATTGATGCCTGTGTTTTCGCTAAAGGTCAATGTTGTTGCGGCAAATGCGTTAATTTGGACCGAAGCCAAAATCATAATTCCGGCCATAACAGATGCTAAAGTCTTAAATATAGTTTTTTTCATAAGCTTGTCCTTTCTGCATAAAGCTAAAAGTTATCACTCTTTAAAACCATTATATCAAACCGAACTACAAAAAGTCAACAAAAGCGACATTATTCTATCACTAATTTTCTGCTGTCCCACTGTGGCAGAACAAGGTGTGGGATAAAAGCAGTTTTGCCGTCATTGCGGACTGAAGCAGTAACAGTATCATTATCACATCGCACGGAAAAAGTAAGCAATACACAATCGTCATGGGTATAGCCATATCCTTTTCCGTCGTCATCAAAAAACTTGCTCTCAAAAGTGCCGTTCTCTTTTGGATAAACAGTAAAAGTAAGCTGAGGCTCAGTACCAAAGCCATATTCACTTTCGTCTGTAGGGAGAACACAACCACTGCGAACAAAGTACGGAACAGGTCCGTGGGCAGGTATGGAAAGCTCAACCGATTGTCCGCCGTGATATAACTTTCCGTCTAAATACCAATCATCGCCATTAGGCAAATAAGCCGCAACCTTGTCCGTACCCTCGTCCGTAACACAGGTAGCGAGAATATCTCTGCCTACCATAAATGACGGACACTCGTCAGGTATATTCTCGTCGTCATAGTACAGGAATAAAGGGGCATTAAAAGGCAGTTCTTCGGTTACAGCCTCATAGGCAATGCTGTAATAGTACGGCACAAGCTGCTTGCGCTGAGCGAAGATTTTTTTAACCGCAGGGATTGCGTCGGGATAGCTCCACGGCATAGTCGCCGAGCCGTCCTCATTCCAACTATGGATAGTGAATCTCGGTTCAAAAAGTCCATGCTGAATCCATCTGAGCAACAGTTCCTCTGATGGCATATCACCAGAAAAGCCACCCAAATCGTGACCGTAAAAATACAATCCCGACAGCGAAAGTGTAAGCCCAATATTGTGACAATATTTTAAATCATTAAATGAGGTATAGTTATCTCCGGACCAAGTTTGTGCCATTCTTCTGACGCCGATACCGCCACTGCGTGTAGACAGAAACGGTCTCTCGTCAGGGTGTTCTTTGGTCTGTGCGGTATAGGAACTTCTAACCATAAGATATGTAAGAACAGAACGAATATCTTTTGCCCTAACCTCTCCGTCACCAAAGCCTACAGCAACAGCCTCATCATCTCTTATATCGAACTCATTGTTATCATTCCAAGTGGCAGGGATACCGTAATCCAGCAGTTTTTCCTTAACCTGATTGTTCCAAAAATCAAAAGCGTCCTTGTTAGTGAAATCAATATAGCTGCCTATTCCGTCCCAAAACTGAGTAACAAACGGTGAACCGTCCTTGTTCTTTACAAAATAGCCCTTTTCGGCGAGCTTATTGTACATAGGGTGAGTATTTAGAAATGCCGGCTTAATGTTCGGAATAAGGTGTATTCCCCTTTCGTTAAACCTATCTACAAAACGCTTTGGATTAGGGAATTTATCATAATTCCAATTAAATACACAGCGCTGATTGCCTATTGAAGTATAGCCTGAGGAAAGATAAAATCCTGTACAATTAAGTCCTGTTTCGTTCAATTTATCCAAAAAGCCGTACATCTGCTCTTCGGAGTTCTCTGCGTCGGTATAAGCCATAGTGCTTGCACAATAATCAAAGCTCCATTTAGGCGGAAATGCCTGCTTGCCGCAGAGCGAAGCAAACTGCCTGAGCACAGACAAAGCAGAGCCGAAGAATACATAATAAACTATACAATTATCCTCGGTTTCAAAGAACTTAAACGGCTCATAATAGTTATTTATTTCTCTGCCCAAATCCACAGCAGACACACATGAGGTATCATAAAATATGCCGTATGTTCCCACAGAATTTTTGCAAATATAAAAAGGGATATGCTTATACAGCGGATCGGTTTTTTCTGCATCAAAGCCCATACTGTCGGCAGTGTCTATACGGTAGGAATTGCCTGCTTTATTGAGCTTTCCGCTTTTGTCACCGAGGCCGTATATTTTTTCGTCTCTTTCTCTGGATATATAGTGATAGAGCTTATCGCCGAACTCTCCGTCAATATTGTAAGCAAGAGGCTTTCTGTCCTCAAAAACAACCTTGCCGTCCTTTTTGAATGTAAGCAAAAAATTGTTTTGGTCAACGGACAAGGTAACTCCGTGAGAAAGAACATAGT
>URJF01000135.1 GCA_900548085.1 uncultured Oscillospiraceae bacterium
CACAATGAATAGGTTATATTGGAAACGCACATCCCTCGGGTGATAACGAACAACACAGATTTGATTATCATAAGGAGGGTATTTTTATGCCAAAAAACAAATTTCAAGATGCGGTATTCACCGTCATTATGGCTACAATAATGGTGTACGGAATGGTAGTGTACAATGTAGCACTAAACACAGGAGGAGTAAACTCAAAGACATTTGTGTACGCACTCCGAGAGCTGCCCATTATGGTGCCGATTGCATTCGTGTTAGAATTCTTCATCGTAGGTAAGATTGCACGAAAATTGGCTTTTTCTGTTATGAAGCCCACGGACAGACCGCAGTTGATAACCTATACAATATCAGTGTGCATTTGCTGCATTATGTGCCCGATTATGAGCTTAGCCGCAACTTTTTTGTTCAACAAGCCATCGTTCGGCACATGGGTACAAACATGGGCACTTAATTTTCCTATGGCAATTTGCTACCAAATGTTCTACTGCGGACCTCTGATAAGGCTCATATTCCGTACCATATTCAGAGAGAAAAAACAAGACAAACAAAAATAGCCACAAAAATGTGACAGATAGAAAAATCAAAGCCCGGCATAAACCGGGCTTTATTCTATAATCTCATACATTTTTGAGGCGTCCTCTTTTAAGGCGTGCTCATTAACCAAAAGCACCTTGAACACACGAGTGTTCTGTCCCAGAGACACAGTGATTTCGTCACCGACCTTGACATCATATGATGCACGGGCGGTCTTGCCGTTCACCTCAACTCTACCGGCATCGCAAGCCTCATTGGCTACGGTACGCCGCTTAATGATACGAGAAACCTTTAGGTATTTGTCTAATCGCATAATGAACCTCGCTAAAAATAAAGAGGGACATAAAATGTCCCTCCGAAAAGAATAAACTTACTTGTTTACAGCGTCCTTGAAAGCCTTGCCTGCCTTGAATGCAGGAGCCTTTGATGCAGGGATGTCAATTTCTTCCTTAGTTCTTGGGTTGAGGCCCTTGCGAGCTGCACGAGTCTTAACCTCGAAAGTACCGAAACCGATGAGAGCAACCTTGTCGCCGTCAACGAGTGCATCTGTGATTGAGTCGATTACTGCTGAAACTGCTGCTTCTGCATCTTTCTTAGAGAGTTCTGCTTTTGCAGCAACTGCTGCTACCAATTCTGTTTTATTCATAACTTTTCCTCCATGTGCCGACTATTCGGCATTTTTTATTTTCTTGGCTTCGTCCCACAGACTGTCAAGGACTGAGAGAGGAGCGTCCTTCATATTGATATTCTTTTCTTTAGCTAACTGCTCAACAATTTGAAATCTGTTCAAAAACTTGTCTGTAGCGGAGGTCAAAGCCTCTTCGCTGTCCACATTCAAAAAGCGAGAAATGTTTACACAAGAAAAGAGAACATCTCCGAATTCGTCCTCAATTTCTGCTTGACTATGGTGTGACATAGCCGTTTTTAACTCATCTATTTCTTCGTACAACTTTGAGAAAGCGCCGTCGGCATTTTCCCAATCAAAGCCGATTTTTGAGGCCTTATGTTGAATCTTTTGGGCTCTCATAAGAGCAGGAAGTTCGTGGGGGACGCTGAGCATACTCTCTGTCTGAGTAGTCTGCCCCTTTGTCTTTTGTTTTACGCTGTCCCAGCTATCGAGTGCCTCGCCCGTATTTTTAGCGACAACATCGCCGAAAACATGGGGATGACGGATAACCAATTTTTGTACTATGTCATTGGCTACATCGTCAAAATCAAAAGAGCCTTTTTCTCGTTCCATCTCACAGTGAAGTGCTACTTGGAGCAAGACATCGCCTAACTCCTCACGGAGCATATCGGGATTGTCTTTGTTAATAGCCTCCACAACCTCATAGGTTTCCTCTATAAAATTCTTTTTTATAGACTGATGGGTTTGCTCCCTGTCCCAAGGGCAACCTCCCGGAGCGCGCAAAACGGAGACTATAGAAATCAAATCGTCGATATTATACCTATCCTTAAACTTGAAATCCACAGCCATACCTGTTCTTCTTTCGATGAATTATAATCGTTCTTACGAAACGATACGAGTTGATTTTACTATATTTTTGCCCATATTTCAAGGGGTTTGGCTGTTTTTTTGGGTATTTATTACACAAAAAACATCTTTTATTTTCAGCAAACCGCACAAAAAACATAATAAAATGAATATAATTACAAAAATCGCCATTTTTATCAAAAGAATATAAATAGGTAAAACAGTGATTTTAACGGCATTATTGACACTGTGCCACAAAAGGAGGGACAGCAATGCAACCGTCAAAGGTTTTAGGAATATCGATGATAAAGAAATTTTTATGCCTGCCGCTTTTTTAACGATAATCATATTCCAAACCATAATAATAAAATATCCCACCCCGCCGGAAATTACTGCACCGTAGAGCACCAAATTTTCGTCACGCACCAATATTACATTGAGTACGGTACGAATCACTCCGGACACGATATAAGGCGCTATTGACTTTTGAGGCGCTCCCACGGCCTGAACCAAAAACACAGCAGTACCCGCAAGGCAATAAACGAATGCAGATAGCCCAAACAGTGCAGTCAGAATCGCACATCCGTCTGCGACATCGGGAGCTGTGTTGCCATAAAACACTGTCAAAATATCGTGAGAAAACACTGCCAAACCAAAGCCGCCCACAAGCGACAGCAGCATCGTATATTTGCAGACAGAATCTATAAGTGAGCCGAGTCGCTCTTTGTTGCCCAGCTCGAAAGCACGACTTACGGCAGGGACGGCACAGACACCGAGTGCCATAGTAATACCGGGAATCAAATTTTTGAAATCAAGGGACGAACTGAATATACCGTAGACATATGCTGCCAAATCAGCATCCGACACAGTGGTCTTTTCCAAAGCCGCGGCACAAAATTTTTTTAATACCGTATCACTCAGACTGCTGACGGAATACTGAACAGAGGCGGTATCCAAAAACTGAAAAACACTCTGTACCGCACAGCTGACCATAATCGGAAAAGAAAAGGACAGCAACTCTCTCTTTGAGTTATCAATACTATCTTTAGGTACAATACGTGAATCTCTGTCCACAAAGCTGCGATAAACAGCGAGAAAGCAAAGACTGAACAGTGAACCGAGAGTAACGCCCAACATTGCGGCAGCCGAGGAATAAATATATATAACCGAAAAGGCAGCATTTTCGCCGATCACTGCCTTGTTCAATACAGTACCGGAAGTTAGAAATTCATTGTAGAAATATGCCATAGTCTGCTTTGCAAACAGGAGTCCGAACACCATCTTAAACAAAGCCTCAAGGGTTTGGGACACAGATGTGGGGAGCATATTCATATGTCCCTCATAATATCCTCTGTAAGAAGCGGCTAAGGAGGAAAACAGTACACAGGGTGCAAGTACAACTATGGCGAAAATACTGCCGTCGGATGATGCAACGAGGCGTGAATAAGGTACTGCGAGCACAAGCATAACAGCCATACCCACAACACCAACAAAAAAGAAAAGTCTGTGGGACGCTTTTTTCAGTGCAATTACGGATGAGTCATCACCGATAGCGTTATACTTACTCACCAACTTAGACAACGCCATGGGGAAAGCACCCATAGTAACCGCGTGAACAGGAAGGTACAGATTATATGCGGTGGCAAAATACCCTCTGCCCACTGCACCGATATAGGCAGTGAGCGGAATCTTATACAATGCACTGATAACCTTTACTACAACACCGGACAACAACAGCAAAAAAGCAGAGGAAATATATCTTGATTTTATGTTCACAAAAATCACCAAAAAA
>URJF01000136.1 GCA_900548085.1 uncultured Oscillospiraceae bacterium
TGCCTCTTTCTTGGGCACCGCCGTTAATTAAGTTTTCAAGAGGCATACCCTTTTTGCAATACAGTACACCTATGCCCTTTGGACCGTGGAACTTATGTCCGGAAATGGAGAGCATATCAATATTCATATCCTGAACATCAACCGGAATATGACCGACTGCCTGAACTGCATCAGTATGGAAAATTACGCCCTTTTCGTGACATACTGCACCGATTTCCTTTATGGGCTGAATAGAGCCGACCTCATTATTGGCAGTCATTATTGTAACAAGGGCTGTATCCTCTCTGATTGCATTCTTAACATCCTCAACTTTTACGATTCCGTTAGAATAAACATCAAGAAGCTGAATTTCGAATCCTTCTTTTTCAAGCTTATTAAGTGTATGCAAAACTGCATGATGCTCAAACTTTGATGAAATAATGTGTTTCTTGCCATTCTTTGCTCCGGCGTAAGCGGCAGAAAGAATAGCCTGATTGTCAGCCTCGGAACCGCCTGATGTGAAATAAATCTCATTAGGGTTAGCTGCATTGATACATTTTGCAACTCTTTCACGAGCATCGACAAGAAACTCCTTAGCCTGCTGTCCGATGTGATGCAATGAAGAAGGGTTGCCGTATATTTCTTTCAACAGAGGAAGCATTGCGTTATACGCAGTGTCAGACATCTGTGTTGTAGCTGCATTATCTGCATAAATAGTAGTCAAATTAACCTCACCTTTTCATAATAAATTCGCCTAAAATTCTTATTCCTATCAATCTTATAGGCTTTTCGTTTAATAATATATACTCAATATCCTACTTTGTCAATAGGAAATTAATAATTTTATATATTATCTCTGTCGGTGCGAATTTTATATATTCTCTTGATAATTATGCCCGACAATGTGCCGATTAAAACACCCGTGATAACAGCGCTGACAATCAGCATCGGAAAATAATACGCAATACGATAGGTTTCTGTAACAAAAGCGGCAACGATAATTTGACCTAAGTTATGAAAAATTGCACCGATAACAGACAGACCGATTACAGACAATTTTTTGACACGAACAGCTATTATCATAGCAAGATATGACAACAGACCGCCTACCAAGCTGTACAACATAGCATATGTTCCGCTGAAAATAACTCCGGCAAGAACTATTCTTATTACAGAAATAATCAATGCATCTTTTTTGTCATACAGATACAGAGCAGACAGAACAACTATATTTGCAAAACCGGGTTTAACTCCCGGAATACCTATATTGATTGGAATGAGGGTATCTAAATATGAAAAAATAAATGCCAAAGCAATCATCACACCATATGTGGAGACCTTTTTGCTGTATTTCATCGTGCCACCCCATCAACAGAATTATCATCGCCGACAACAGATACAGATACCTTATTAGGCAAACAGATAATACTCTCACCTGATTTTGATATAGGAGTATGATTCTTACATATTTTATCTTTACAGTCAGCATATGACATATAAGCCTTGCCGTCCTTTACGGTGACAGTATTAGTAAGTATGCCATCGGAATATATATTGCGAACTGCGTTGTCATCTATATTCAACGATGCAATCACATTGCCGTCTTGTTCTATTACAACACGTTCACCGTCTTTGGAAAAATTAATTATGCAAAGCCATATGACAAGTGATAATAAAAGCAATGCAATAATCAATATGACGTCGCCTTTTTTAATCTTAATGTTGTTCAATTAAATAATCCTCAAATCTGTCAGAATAAGCAAGTTTTCCATTTTTATCACACCACATTGCCTCAATATTTGAATCGCTGTTGACGATTTTCATACCATTCTCAATAGGTAAACAAAACAAATATGTGGACATCTCATCACAATATAGTGAATCATCACCAATAACAGTCACGCTGCTAAAATAATCGGCAGGCATAAGTGTATCGGGGTCAATAATATGACAATATTTTTTGCCGTTCACCACATAGTAGCGTTGGTAATCGCCTGAGGTTACAACACTTTTTCCGTTCATTACTCTTACAACGCCCAAATAATCACTGCCGTTTGGATTTTCTAACCCTATCTTAAAGAAAGAATTGTTCTTTTTTCCTATTGTTTTTACATTTCCACCCAAAGAGATAATCGCAGAGTTCCAAATTCCGTTGTCGGTTATGAACTGAGCTATTTTTTCACACACATATCCCTTGGCAACTGAGCCGACATCAAGGCTCATATCTTTATCATTCAATTCTACTGTTGAACCGTTTATTATCAAATCATCTATATTGGTATGGTGTGAAAGTTTTTTAAGCTGATTAAGTTTTGGTAATTCTTTACCTTCTTCCCTTTTGTCGTGCCACAGTGATAAAACGCTGCCCATAGCAATATTTACGGTTCCGTTTGTATCGGAATAAATCTTTTTTCCGTAAGAAAGAAGATCTGTAATCTTTTTATCAACTGTAACCGGCTGATGAAAAGATTTTTCATTTATGTATTTCAAGTTATTGTTACTGTATGTGTAAATTGAAAGCAAGTCAGAATATGTTTTAAGCTCATTATAGACCGTTTTGAAATGCTCATTAAACTCTTTCTGAGAAGTATCAGCAGCGGTTATCGAGCAAACGGTGTCAAACAGGTCATAAAATTCTTTTTTGAAATACTTTTGCTGTTTTGTGCATGAAACAAAAGAAAGACAGAAAACAAGCGAGAGCAGAAAACAAAAAACTCTTTTCATGCTCTCGCCTCCAATCATTATTTTAAGCTAACAATTACTTTTGCAGGACACTTTTTGGCACACAAACCGCATCCTACGCACTTTTCATAATCTATTTTTGCTACATTATTTTTTATAATTATAGCGTCCTTCGGACAATTCTTTGCACACAATCCGCAGCCGATACAACCGGCGTCACAATTTATGCGCACATTCTTGCCACGATCAGAACTGGAACATCTAACCGCATACTTAGAATCATATGGCACAAAGTCAATAATATTTTGAACGCAAGCCTTAATGCACTTACCACAAGCAACACAAAGCTCACTCTCAACAACAGACTTGCCGTCAATAATTCGAATAGCCCGTTGGTCACATACCTCGGCACAATCACCATATCCGATACAGCCGTAAGTACAAGACATACTGCCTCTGCCCAATGTAGATTTTACACTATTACAGCTGCGAGTACCAAAATAATTATAATCGGAGTGTCGCTTGTCGCAAGTACCGGAACAATTTACATATGCAACCTTTCTGACTGTTTGTTCAGCCTCAACGCCCATAATCTTAGCAATAGCATCTGCACCAGATTGACCGGCCGGCGGACAAGCATTAACTGATGCTTCTCCTTTTACTATAGCCTTAGCAAGAGCATCACAACCGGCATAGCCACAAGCACCGCAGTTATTTCCGCCCAGGTGCTCTCTCACCTGTTCTTCTCTTTCGTCAACCTCTACGTGAAACGCTTTTTCTGCAATACTGAGTACTATTGCAATAATAAGTCCTACTGCTGCAACAATAGCAGAGGCTGTAATTATAAATTTTATATCCATAACTATAACCTCCTCTTACGCAAGTGAATTAAAGCCATAAAAGGCAATAGCCATAAGGCAAGCCGTAAGCAAAACAGACGGTGTGCCTCTAAAATACTTAGGTATGTCATTATGTTCTGTCCGCTCTCTTATACCCGCAAGAATTATAATA
>URJF01000137.1 GCA_900548085.1 uncultured Oscillospiraceae bacterium
CAAGATGTACTTAAGGTTGGCGATGTAGTTAAGGCTAAGATTATCGACATTGATTTTGACAAAAAGAGAGTTTCTCTTTCTATCAAAGAGCTCCTTCCTAAGCCTGATGAGGCTGCTGAAGATACTGCTGACGACACAGCATCCGAAGCTCCTGCAGATGAAGCAACAGAGGAATAATTCAATACATAATTACCGCTCAAATATGAGCGGTAATTTTTTTATAAAAAATGCTTGACTTAAAGTGAACTTTAGGTGCTATAATGCAGGAAAGTAAATATTCGGAGGTATTTTTATGTATTTAGAAAAAATAAATTCACCAAAAGATATTAAGAATTTTACAACACCTCAGCTTGAGGTTTTGGCAAAGGAAATGCGTGATGCTTTGTACAAAAAGCTCAGCATTCACGGCGGTCACTGCGGACCTAACTTCGGTATGGTCGAGGCCACTATTGCTCTGCACAGAGTTTTTGACTCTCCCAGAGACAAATTTGTGTTTGATGTTTCTCATCAGACCTACCCGCATAAGATGCTCACAGGTCGTAACTATGGCTTTTTAGATGAGAGCAGATATGATGATATTACCGGCTACAGTTGTCCTCAGGAAAGTGAGCATGACTTTTTCACAATAGGTCATACTTCTACCTCTGTCAGTCTTGCTTGCGGACTTGCAAAGGGCAGAGACCTTAACGGCGGAAAAGAAAATATTGTTGCTATTATCGGTGACGGTTCTCTCAGCGGCGGCGAAGCATTGGAGGGTTTGGATTTTGCTTCTGAGCTTAATTCTAATCTTATTATTGTAGTTAATGATAACGATATGTCCATTGCGGAAAATCACGGCGGACTGTACAAAAACCTAAAGCTCCTTCGTGATACAAAAGGAAAGGCTGATTGCAATTTCTTCAAATCTATGGGACTTGATTATGTTTTTGTTAAGGACGGAAATGATATTGATGCCCTTACCTTTGCGTTTGAGAGCGTCAAGGACAGCAAAAAGCCTGTTGTCGTTCATATTGTTACCGAAAAGGGTAAGGGCTTTGCTCTTGCCGAAAAGGATAAGGAAAATTGGCATTGGTGTATGCCTTTTGATGAAAAAACATGCAAGCCAAAGTTCACATTTGACGGTGAGGACTACGGCACTCTTACTTGTGACTACCTTCTCGATAAAATGAAAAAAGATAAGAGTGTTGTCGCTATTACCTCTGCAACACCAACGGTATTCGGATTTACTAAGGACAAGAGAGAAGAAGCAGGCGCTCAGTTTGTTGATGTTGGAATTGCCGAAGAGACTGCCGTTGCTCTTATGTCGGGCATCTCTAAGAACGGCGGAAAGCCGGTTTACGGTGTTTACAGTACATTTATTCAGCGTACCTTTGACCAGCTGTCACAGGATGTTTGTATAAATAATAATCCGTGCACCGTTATAGTCTTTGCCGCTTCTGTTTTCGGTATGAATGATGTTACACACCTCGGTATCTATGATATTCCTATGATGTCAAATATTCCTAATCTTGTTTATCTTGCTCCTACTACAAAAGAGGAGTACCTTGCTATGCTTGATTGGAGTACCGAGCAGAGAGAGCACCCTGTAGCCATTCGTATCCCTTGTTGTGATTTTATTTCTACAGGAGAAAAGTTAACAAAGGACTTTTCTGTTTTGAACAAATACGAGATTAAGGAGCAGGGCACCGATGTTGCATTTATCGGTCTCGGTACTTTCTATCCTCTAGCTCAGTCCGCTGCAAAGCTATATGAACAAAAGACCGGCAAAAAAGCAACTGTTATCAATCCGTATTACATTACTGGTGTCGATACAGACCTTCTTGAAAGCCTAAGAGCAGACCACAAGACTGTTGTTACCATAGAGGATGGCATACTTGATGGCGGCTTTGGCGAAAAGATTGCACGCTTCTACGGTAATTCTGATATGAGAGTGTTTAATTTCGGACTCAAAAAAGAATTTCTCGATAGATATGATGTTCAAACTGTACTAAAGGATAATAAGCTTACAGCAGAGCAAATTGTTGACGAGTTGTTATAATTACAGCAAAATAAAAAATCCCATTCAATAAGATGAATGGGATTTTTGCTTTATAATTCTACCGTATGTGGTTTGATATTCATATCATGATTAGCTATGCTTTCTATACAGTCGGGACTTAGATTTTTCCGGTGTGAAGGATATGAATTTTAATCTTTTTCATATACAGCTCCAAAGCATTATAGCGTGTTAAGGTCGTACGGTGTTTTTTGGTACACAAAATAGTTCAACCAATTATTTATGAGTATATTAGCCGTGCTTTTCCAGGTTACTTTAGGCACGAGATTTATGTCATCGTTAGGAAAATAATTATACGGCATATCAATGTCGAGTCCCTTTTCTTTGTCTCTAAAGTATTCCTTAGCCAAAGTATCCCTGTCGTACTCACTGTGACCTGTCACAAAAAAGTTGCGGCAGTCCATGTCGGATACAATGTGTACCCCGGACATTTCACTGTATGATATTATCTGCAAATCTTTGACCTTCGCTATATCTTCCATTCTGATTTCCGTGTGCCTCGATTGCGGTACATAGAATATATCGTCCAATCCTCTCATTAGAGGATGAGTGACATCAAGGCTTGTGTGTGGGTATATTCCAAATACTTTTTTGCTCAACATATACTTTGGAATACCGTAGTGATAATATAACCCTGCCTGTGCTCCCCAACATATATGATATGTGGAATATACATTGGTTTTGCTCCATTTCATAATGGTACACAGCTCGTCCCAGTAGTCAACCTCCTCAAAAGGCATTTGTTCTACCGGTGCTCCGGTTATTATCATTCCGTCGAATTTCAAATCCTTGACTTCATCGAATGTTTTATAAAATCTGTCCATATGACTCTTAGATACATTCTTAGCCACATGGGTTTTAACCTGCAAAAATTCTATGTCCAGCTGTAACGGAGAATTAGACAGCAGTCTAAGAAGCTGCGTTTCTGTCTCCAGCTTAGTCGGCATAAGATTCAATATAATGATTCTCAGAGGTCTGATATCCTGCGTATCTGCTCTCAGGTTGCTCATTACAAATATGTTTTCCATTTCCAAACTTTGTTTAGCAGGTAATTCATTATCTATTCTGATAGGCAAAATATCAACTCCTTTCGTTTCATTTGATTATAACAAAAGAATTAACTAATTTCAAGATATTATATTATATGTACATTCAATATAGCAAAAAGCTGTCGGTCCGCAAAATCATATCGCAAAGTTAATAAAAAGTTTCCTGAATGGTTGAATTTTATGTATAAATTGCGATAATTGAAAAAAAATTCAATTTTTTGAAAAAAAGGTGTTGACAAAGGGGGAAAGATTTGGTATTATGGCTAAGCCGTCACGAGAGAGGGGCAAACGAAAAGGCCGCTAGGGAGTGACAAAGGCAAAGGACCTTGAAAATTAAACAACGATGAAAAAGGAACCCGATTTAATAAAATTGAGTTAACTGAACTCCATGTTCTACGGAACATAAATACAGTAATGAAACGACAGGTTCGAAAGAACTGAGAGGTTTCAAGCGATTAAGATTAGTACATCGAAAGATGTTTTAATACGAAGTTTTAAGAGTTTGATCCTGGCTCAGGACGAACGCTGGCGGCGTGCCTAACACAT
>URJF01000138.1 GCA_900548085.1 uncultured Oscillospiraceae bacterium
ATTTCTACTAACGAACACCTGTATAAGCCTTCGACAATAACACGCATATTTTTTGAGTTAGGTATGCGTATCATCTGCTTTACGGAACAAACGACACCTACCTTGTACAAATCATCGAATACCGGTTCATCTACTGCAGAATCCTTTTGTGTAACAAGAACAACCTTCTCGTTATTAGCCATGGCATAATTGAGGGCAGCAATTGTCTTCTTTCTGCCTACATCAAAGTGCAGCGTCATATTTGGAAAAACAACAAGACCTCTCAGAGCCACCAAAGGCAGCATAATCAGTCCCTGTTCTTCGTCAAGTAATTCATTTTCTAATGTATCTATATCCTTTTGCATTTCAACATTCCTTATAAATAATCTTTAGTATTATATAATAAATCGTCAAAAAGTGCAACATATTAAATGAAATAATTATAACCACCGCATAGCGATGGTTATAAAACGCATTATTCTTTTTTGCTTTTCTTAGTTTCTTTTGATTTTGATTTCTTTTCGGCCTCTTTCTTCTCGGCCTTCTTTTGAGCGGCAATTTCTTCTTTTGACATAAGTCCTGTAGACTCTTTGTGAGTAATTTTAGTATTTTTATCATAGAACTTCATACTCTGGAGAATAGGCAAAACATTGTCATTTAGAAAAATAGAATCCGCATCCTCATCAATAATAGTATATCTCGTTGTGCTTTGGTCCTCATATTTTAAGGCATCCTGCAGTCCTTCTATACCGTCAACTTCTACTCCGTCTACAAAAATGTATGTGCTTTTTACTACGATAGTATTCTTATACGCCTCTTGCAGAGATGTAGTTGTTTGTGTAGTAGTAGTAACAGGCTTTTTATAGTCAGAAGTCTTTTTAAAACTGATATTTCCGGTCAAATAAAGTGCACCGAAAACAACAACCAATACAAGAATAATAATTGCAACAACAAGTGGTTTTTTGCTGCCATTTTTATTGTCTTTTTTGAATCTGTGTCGCTCTAATGTGGGCTGTTCCTCTTCGATATGAGTTTCTTCCATAGTATAGTCGCTGACAGATTCATCGTAGGATGCATCAGTTTTTTTGTGAACAACTAATGGGCTGTCCAGCTTTTCTTTATTATCTTCCATTATACATACTCCTCAACATAATTTTCTATTTTTTTAGCAATTTTGATAACTTTTTCGTCCTTTTTAACGGGTAAAAACGGACTTCTAGGTTGTCCTGCATCTATGCCAAATCGTATTGATATGACTTGTTTTGCTGCACCATAAAGTGAATCGCAGGACAAAAGGTCAAATATTACATCGTTTATTTTGTATTGCAATGTTTTTGCTTCTTCGATCTTATTATTTTCAATAAGCTCGTTTAGTTTAACAAACAATTCCGGCATTGTTCCGTAAGTTCCGCCGATTCCGGCATTTGCGCCCATAAGTCTGCCACCCAAAAACTGCTCATCCGAGCCATTAAAAATAATAAAATCGTCATTGGAAAGTGTACGGAATCTTTCCATTCCGTATACAGGTTCCTCAGAATTTTTAATACCGATAACCTTTGGGTTTTTAGCCATACGCTCGAACAAATCATAAGGTAAATTAAATGCGGTAAGCTGTGGTATGTTATAAATAATAAACGGTAAATCGGTCGCATCAATTATACCGTTCCAGTGCATTTCGACACTCTTCGGTGGCAAATGATAATATACTGACGGTACAGCGCTGACTGCATCTACTCCGATTTTTTCAGAATGTTTCGCCAGCAATATGCTTTCTTTTGTAGAAGCACATCCCACATGAACTATCACTGTGAAATCATCACCTGCGGCATCTTTGACAGCCTCAACGATTTTCATTCTCTCCTCTGTGCTAAGCAAAAAACCTTCGCCGGTTGAGCCGCAAACATATACGCCCTTTACGCCCTTTGTTTTATATATTTTAACGAGTTTTTTCATAGCTTTGAGATTGACATTATCGTCTTTGTCATATATAGCGTTGAGAGCGACAAACACTCCCTTAAATTTATCTAAATCATACATAAAAAACATCTCCTTAACTAACTATAACAATTTTACCATATCAATGATATATTTTCAATAATTTCATTATAATTTAGTTGAAAACACATACTGTTATTGATATAATTAGTTAGGTGATAATTATGAATAACAAAGAAATATTATGCCAAATAAAAGGCGGTTTGATTGTATCGTGTCAAGCTTTGCCCACAGAACCGCTCTATGATTCATACATAATGAGTATGATGGCTTATGCGGCTTCTGTCGGCGGTGCTGCTGGAATCAGAGCCAATACAATCGTCGATATAAAAGCGATAAAAGAAAAGGTCAATTTGCCGGTAATAGGAATAATAAAGGCAGATTACGACGACAGCGACGTATATATTACTCCTACAGAAAAAGAGGTTGACCTGTTAGTTGAGGCGGGTTGCGAAATTATCGCTACTGATGCTACGAAACGCCTCAGACCAAACGGAAAAACATTTGAAGAATTTTTTACACCAATCAGAAAAAAATACCCGAACCAATTATTTATGGCTGACACCTCTTGTTTTGAGGAGGGCAAGCTTGCAGAAGAACTTGGATTCGACTTGATTGGAACAACTATGAGTGGTTATACTCCATATACAAAAGGCAGAAAAATACCAGACATAGAATTGATGCAAAAATATGCAACCGAACTGCACACACCCGTAATAGCAGAGGGTGGCATCTGGTGTCCGGACGACCTTACTGCTGCATATGACGCAGGTGCATTCAGTGCTGTAGTAGGAACTGCAATAACAAGACCAAGAGACATTACAAGACGATTTGTAAATGCATTGGAGGCAAGAAATGAAAATACTGACATTTGACATCGGCGGAACGGCTATAAAATACGGAATTTGCAATGACGATTTTGAACTAACCGAAAAACATTCCGTACCCACAGAAGCAAAGCTGGGCGGTCAACATATCATTGAAAAGGTTATAGAAATAATTGAGTCTTTTAGCGATATTGACCGTGTTGCCATATCCACAGCAGGTCAAGTAGACAGCCAAAACGGAATAGTAGTTTATTCCACAGACAATATACCTTATTATACAGGTATGATGGTAAAGAGCATTGTTGAAAACAAAACAGGTATCCCCTGCTTCGTAGAAAACGATGTCAATTCTGCCGCCGTAGGAGAGGCAAAATTCGGTGCCGCAATAGGATGCAATGATTTCATTTGTCTCACATACGGAACAGGAATCGGTGGAGCGATTTTTTTAGACGGAAAGCTGTACAAAGGTTCCGGCAACAGTGCCGGCGAATTAGGTCATATGATTACTCACGCCGGAGGTAAACAATGTACTTGCGGCGGCGAGGGCTGCTACGAATGTTATGCGTCAGCAAAGGCTCTCCTCACATCTATTAAGCGAAATACAGGAGAAGACCTTAACGGATTTCAAATTTTTGAAAAGAAAAATTTTGAAAAACCTGAGATTCGCTCAGAAATTGACAAGTGGATTGATGAAATAATATCCGGACTGATAAATATAATCTATATTTTCAACCCTCCTTTGATTGTGCTCGGCGGCGGAATACTAAACGAGGACTATATAATCGAGCTTATTGACAGAAAAATATATAACAAGTTGATGGATAACTATAAGAAAGTAAATATAGTCA
>URJF01000139.1 GCA_900548085.1 uncultured Oscillospiraceae bacterium
TATTGTCATTGCGATAGTGTATGTCGCTGTGGGAGTTATAACAAAGATTTGGCATCCGCTTTGGATTATGTTTTTGCTTATACCTATCTATTATCACTACGCAGGAGCTTGTTTTGCTAAGACTAAAAAAGGATTTTTGTTTGCACTGCCCGTACCCGAAATCATTATTATGATTTATCTTTCTATCGGATTTGGAGCGGGTGTGTGGGGAGTAGGTGCTCTTGTGTTTGCACTCATACCTCTCTACTATTGGGTAGTTGCTTTTTACAAAACCAAAAAGTAAGCGAAAGAAGGAATTTATAATGAAACAAAATCTCACTCCAATCAAAACAACACACTTTGGCATTGCCAGAAAAATTGTATCCAATATGACCAGCGAGAGTTGGGAGACAATCCCTCACGCAGTAGTTACCTACAATGCAAATGTTGATGACTTTATGAAGGTAATGAAAGAGATAAACGCCGACGCAACTAAGGCAGAAAAAATCACCATCAATACCGCTATGCTTCGCATCATAGTTGAGGGACTTAAAGCCTGTCCTGCTATGAACGCTCACATTGAGTTTAATCGCAGCCTTGTCAGAGGTTGTATTACTCAGTATAAAGAGATAAATATTTCTATGCCTATGACCCTCTCCTCAGGAGAAATGATGACCGTGAATATGCACGATATGCACAACAAGTCTATGTCCGAGATGCGTGACGCTATTCACGATACAGCCCGTCGTGCAGATAACTCCGATATGAACGAGGTGATGTTTGAGGTGTCTCTTGACAATACTCTCACCGGATTGAAGGAAGGCAAGGTCGCTCAAACCGTTAATCGTCTCATAGGCTCAAAGACCGGCAAGCATAAGGTCCACACCCTTTCCGGTCAGGCAAAAAAGGACTACTATTCCATTCCTGTTGAGGATAGACTCACAAAGCACGACATAGAGCAGGGAACTATCACAGTATCTAACCTTGGCTCAATTTATCGCAAGTGGGACGGTGTGTGCACACTGTTGGAGATTATTCCTCCGCAGGTTGCTGCTATAGCTATCGGTTCTGCTCAGCTTGTGCCTAAGGCTAATCCCGACGGTACAGTTACTACAGGCTATACCCTTCCGCTGACTATCGCTTTTGACCATCGTGCTCTTGATTTGGGCGATATAGTTCCTTTTATGGAAAAGTTAGATGAGATTTTTGCTAATCCTCAAATTCTCAAAGAATGGATGTAAATTTTTAACAATAAAGATATAAGAAAACAACCGTCAATTTGACGGTTGTTTTTTTAGTGTATGTCTTTTATTATTATTTTACTTTAACCTTTACCGTTTTGCTCCAGGGGGTGTAAAGCTTTTCGTTGTTTGTTTGGTCTGTGTAGGCTCTGACTCTGACATAGTATGTCTTTTTGCTTTTCAGCTTGCTGATAGTCTTAGAGGTGTTTCCTTTGCCCTTTACCACTACTGTCTTTGTGGCCTTTTTTGAGAATTTGTTGGAGGTGGAGTATTGTACCTCGTAGGCTGTGATGTCTTTGTATATCTGTTTCCAAGTAACCTTAACTGCCTTTTTCTTTGTACTCTTAGCTTTTACAGTGTGCTTCTTCGTATTTACACTTGATATTTTGTCAGATAGTACGGTTACCTTGTAGCTCTTTGTGTTTTTGCTTTGAGCGTAAAGCTTGTACTTTCCGTTGCCCTTTATGTACAGCCATCCGCCTTTTTCTTTTAGAGCCTTGTTATTGCTGCTGCTTACTGTGAATTGGTTGGACACATTGTAGAACATTATCACGCCTTTTTCAAAATATGCTACTGTTGCATATTTTATTCTGCCGTGTTTGTTGTCTGTTTTTGTTGTATCCAAAAATATTTCTATTTTGTCAGTGGATACAGGGATTTTTGTGCTTGTGCTCTTGTCCTTAAATTCTTTTTGAACATCTGTAGAGTCTTTCCCGCTTGCAATTACATAAACGGTATATACATATTCATTGTCATATCCTTTTGTACCGAATACGCCGATACCTACCGACTTTCCATATTTGAAGGAATTATCGTTTACCAAAGCATGGAGCTTGCTCTCTAAAGTATCTTTTGTGGGCTTTTTGGTCATAATCACCCCATATATAGCGTATGTTGAGCCTGTATTATCCGGAATGTATTTTTTTATTGTCGCTCCGTTCGGCAGCGTCAATAGGTCATAATACAGCATTGCTTCTTTAGCTCTTTTGTTTGCTACAGCAGTGAGCTTTTTATCAATCTTGAGAGTGCTGTTTCCGTCCATCGCTCTGTCTTCATTTATGCTCGCTACGGCATCATCAACGATAGAGTTGTATTCGGTGCCCTTTATCGTGATGTCAACTGTCTTTGTGGCAGCCGAAGCAGTAGCTGCAAAGCAGGTAAATGTTCCCATTGCCATTACTAATGACAGTAGTAGAGATATAATTCTTTTCATTTTATCTTTCTCCTTCTATTTTATGGTTTTATACTATCATAACTTTATCACTTTTGCAACACAATTAAACAGCACTTTTTTATTCTGCCTCGATTATTTCTGCTTCTCTTTCCAAAATCTTTCTTGACGCTTTTGTGGAAAAGGTCATTTCCGTAGTGCCGAGATATTCATAGTATTTTATGAAATCGTCAAACAGATTTTTGTTCAGGGTGCTGTATATTGTTTTGCCCACATATCCGTCTTGCTCCAAATCTCTGCAGCTGGATGTGGATAATCTTGACTTGTTGTTTTGTGTGCATATTGCATATTTGCTGTCAAAGTATATTGGGTTCGTCAGCTGCCATTTTACGCTTTTGTTACCTAACATCAGTCGAAGATATTTTCCTATATTTTGCTTTGACATCGGTTTAGCAAATTGCGGAGAAAAACTTTCCTGTATTCCTGTTTCCGCAAATCTGTGAATAGAGTCAAATGAGCATATAATATGCTCTATACTCTCTACTCCGCCGAATGATATATCGAAATGGGATGAAATGTTTTTTGCCATTGCCGGTATGCTTTTTATTAGATCTGTTGCCATCTCCGCAACCATATCCTCGGTTACATAAGTAGGACATACACTTCCGTCATAGCCCACAGTGGAATGTTCTTTTGCTTGAGTTGCTGTCAGTGCACCAATTTTTTCCATATAGTCTATTGCATTATCGGTTATGAATACTTCTTGAGAACAGTTCCTTTTTATTCCCTCAATCTTGTCACTCAAAAATGAGCCTATAGAGTCATTTGTGCTCAGTATACCCATCTCCGCATTTTCGTCGAATATAAGCAGATGCTCATCTGTCACCATAAAGTATAATTTTTTGTCACCAAAATATAAGCTGTCACCGATATATGTAATAAAACCGTCCTCAGCGTAATGTATCATATTGAACATTGTCTCTATGTCGTCCGGAGTTTCGTCATATTTATATGATACACAGTGAAAAAAGTTTTCTATATTTCCGCTTTCGCAGGCTGCGTGAACCAGCCTGTTTATCTTCCCCGTACAAAAGTCGAAGTTGGAAAAGAAATTTTCCGTACCTATGTCCATTATTGTTTTTATTGCAGACAGCAGGTCCTTTCTGCTGTTGATGCAGATTGTGCTGTTGTCTATCTTCATAGGGGAGACGAGTACCTCTTTTTGCAGATTAGTTCTTATCTGTCCCTTGAGTCC
>URJF01000140.1 GCA_900548085.1 uncultured Oscillospiraceae bacterium
CTCTCTTATTAATGATGGTGACTGTATTCAGCTCGGTATCGGCGGAATCCCTAATGCCGTGTGTCAGCAACTCAAGAGCAAAAAAGATTTGGGCCTCCACAGTGAGCTTGTCGGCGACGGTGTTGTCGAATTGCTTGAGGAAGGAATAATCAACAATAAGCGTAAAAATATTAAGAACGGCAGAACGGTACTCGGTGCCGCTTTCGGCTCAAAAATTCTTAATGATTACATAAATAATAACCCTTCTGTTGAGCTTCATCATATAGACTATGTAAACAATCCTGTGGAGATTGCCAAGAATGATAATATGGTTTCCATAAATTCGTGCCTCCAAGTCGATTTGCTCGGTCAGGTCGTATCAGACACTATAGGCCTTTCACAGTTTTCTGCAGTCGGCGGTCAGGTGGATTTCGTTCGTGGTGCTACTATGTCAAAGGGCGGTCGTTCCATTATTGCTATGCCTTCTACTGCTAAGCACGGTACGGTCAGCAGAATAGTTCCTCTCATCACCGAGGGCAGTGCCATCACTACTCCTCGTAATGATGTGAATTATGTCGTTACCGAGTACGGTATCGCTCAGCTAAAAGGCAAGACACTAAAGGAGAGGGCTAAGGAACTTATAAAGATTACTCATCCTAAATTCAGACCGTTTCTTATGATGGAATATAAGAAGAGATTCGGAGAGGTACCGTTTACTGCCGAAGAACAGCGTTCATTTACTTCTGTTGTCATAGACGAGGTCAAAGAAAAGATTAAGCAGGACAGGCGTGAAATTGCGGACAAACTAAAGCACGCACTGAAAAATTGATATATCAGGCTCTGCCTTTTATGTAATATAACAAACTATAAGGAGAATAATATGGCATTAACATCAACAGAACATTTCGGCATCGCAAGGAAGATTGTTTCAAATATGACAGCAGAGAGCTGGGAGACAATTCCACACGCTTGTATGACCTACGAGCCGGAAGTAACAGAATTTATGAAGGAGTGCAAAAAGCTCAACGACGGCAACACAGACCCCTCAAAAAAAATAACTATCAACACCGTTATGCTCAAAGTGATTTGTGAGGGTATGAAAGCTGCACCTAAGCTCAATGCACACTTACAGTTTAACCGAAAGCTTGTCAGGGGCTGCCTCAAGACCTATGACCATATGAATATTTCTATGCCGATGATTTTGCCGAGCGGTGAGATGATGACAGTCAATATGCACGATATGGGTTCTAAGTCGCTTACAGAAATGACAGACGCTATCAATGACACGATCCGTCGTGCAAAGAATACTGATATGAATGAGGTTATGTTCGAGGTTTCTCTCGATAATACTCTTAATAACCTTAAACACGGTAAAGTGCTTCAGACTATTAACCGCCTTGTAGGTTCAAAAACGGGCAAGCATAAGGTTAAGACTCTCAAGGGCCAAGCTAAGAAAAATTATTATTCTATTCCTACTACAGACAGACTCACAAAGCACGATATAGAGCAGGGAACTGTTACAATTTCCAATCTCGGTTCTGTATATCGTGGTTATAAAGGTGCTTGCACTCTTCTTGAGATTATTCCGCCGCAGGTTTCAGCTTTTGCTGTCAACGCTGCTCAAAAAATGCCGGTTGTTGCTCAAGATGAAAACGGCAATGATATTATCAAAATCGGATATGTTATGCCTATTACAGTAGCTATCGACCATAAGGCACTTGATTACGGCGATGTAGTTCCTTTCTTCCAAAAACTTGATGAGATTTTTGCCCATCCGGAAGTTATTCAATCTTGGAAGTAATACATAATAAATCAGACCTCATTGATTTTTGTCAATGAGGTCATTTTTTGTTATATCTCTTTGTACAGATTTATGTGCTCTACGCCTTCGTCATATTCTATATCACCGTATGGCACATATCCCATTTTTTCATAAAAGCCCTGAACTCTCTTTTGTCCTAAAATATGGACTTTTTTCCCGCCCAACGCTTTTATTTCCTTTTCTGCCGCCGTGAGCACAGCTTTGCCGTAGCCGCCTTTTCTGTATTCCTTTAGGACAGCTATTCTGCCGGGTTTATAGACTTTAGGTTCTTCCTCAAAAAATCTCGCAGTTGCCACAGGATTGCCGTTTTCATACAATACTATGTGCTTTGATTTGTTTTCATTGTTGTCAAATTCGTTTTGAAAATGTTGTTCTTCAACGAATACCTTTAATCTGATATTTCTTGCGTCGTCGGGCAGTGAGTCAAAAACTTTATATTCCATTTTCTTCTTTTTCCTTCATCTTTTTGCACATCATACGGGCTACCTTATATACATCACCGCATCCCAGTGTGATAACCAAATCTCCGTCCTCAGCATTGTCGCATACATAGTCGCAGATTTCTTCAAAGCTGTCGAGCTGAACAGATCCGGGTACCTTGTCTGCCAAATCCTTTGCCTTGATTCCGATTGTGTTCACTTCCCGTGAGCCCATAATTTTGCTGATTACGCATTTGTCTGCAATTTGCAGTACATTTGCAAAATCATTCAGCAGCAGCGATGTTCTTGTATAGGTGAACGGCTGATGCACCGCCCATACATGATTGTATCCCATCTTTTTGGCCGCCTCAAGAGTAACCTTTATCTCTTTTGGATGGTGTGCATAGTCATCGGCAAATGTGACTCCGTTGTATTTGCCGAGAAGCTCAAAGCGTCTTGCCGCACCGCCAAAGTGTTTCAGTCCTGTCTTGATATGTTCTACATCTGCTCCGCTCTCATAAGACGCCACAAATGCGCATAGGGAGTTGAGAATATTGTGCTCACCCGGTACGGACAACTCGACATGAGCTACGAACTCACTGTTATGATATGCGTCATATTCGCTGTGAAAACCACCGGGCACAGACACATTCTTAGCAACCCATTCGTTGCCGTCTTTTCGACCGACACTAATCATTTTCTTGCCTTCTAATCCCTTGAGGGTGTCTACGGTGTTTTCGTCATCACCGTTATATATAACAGTCTTTGTTGTCAGCTCCGCAAATTTTCTGAAGGATTTTTTTATGTTGTCGAGATTCTTAAAGAAATCAAGATGGTCTTCATCTATGTTAAGAATAACAGCTATATCCGGATTCATATGCAAAAATGTGTTGTTAAACTCACAGCTTTCGCATACAAAGTTTTGGCTGTGACCGTATCTGCCGTATGCGTTGATGAGCGGCAGCTTTCCGCCGATTACAGCAGATGGGTCAAGACCTGCTTCCATCAGTATTTGTGTTGTCATTGATGTGGTAGTTGTTTTGCCATGTGTACCGCAAATACCTATGCAGTTAGAGAATATTCTGCTGATTGCGCCCAATGCTTCTGCACGCTCAAAGCAGGGAAAATTAGCCTTAGCATATTCCAATTCTTCATTGCCGGCGAGGATTGCATTGGTGTATATTACAAGCTCTACATCGTCGGTAATATTTTCTTTTACCTGTCCGAGATATACCTTTGCACCCTCTTTTTCTACTCGTCTAAATGTCTCTGTATCATTGTTGTCAGAGCCGCTGACATCGTATCCCAAACTGATTAAAATTTCTGCTATAGGGCACATACCTGCGCCGCCTATACCTATAAAATGT
>URJF01000141.1 GCA_900548085.1 uncultured Oscillospiraceae bacterium
TCACTTTTTCTATATTATTTGTAAAGTGATTGTTAATATTCAAGTATATCCTTGACATTATAAATTAAGTTTTGTATAATCTCACTATACTAATTGTAAAATATATTTTTTATCGAAAGGCTATGTGAATATTTATGTCTCATTTGATAGATGTCAGAAATGTATATAAGATATATAACCCCGGCGAGAACCAAGTCAACGCTCTTGACGGCGTTTCGTTGACTATCGACGAGGGCGAATTTGTTGCAATTATCGGTCAGTCGGGCAGTGGTAAGTCCACTCTTATGAATATGCTCGGACTTCTCGATACTCCCACCGAGGGAGATTATTATATCAACGGAAAATTGGTAGATGATCTTACTGATGACCAGATGAGTGAAATCCGCAACAGACAGATTGGCTTTATTTTCCAGGGCTTTAACCTCATTTCTTCTCTCACTGCGTTAGAGAATGTTGAGCTTCCTCTCGTGTACAGAGGTATGAAGAAGGACGAACGCCGTGAAAAGAGTATTGCCGCACTCGAAAAAGTCGGACTTAAGAGTCGTATGCACCATCTTCCGCAGGCGTTGTCTGGCGGTCAGCAACAGCGTGTAGCCGTGGCGAGAGCTATTGCGGCGGCACCTCCGGTTATTCTTGCCGATGAGCCTACAGGTAACCTTGACACTCGTTCTACTAAGGATGTTATGCACATTCTCCATACTCTCAAAGACGAGGGCAGAACAGTTATTGTCATCACCCACGATAACGAGATTGCCGAGGAGGCAGAGCGTGTTATTCGTGTCCGTGACGGCAGAGTTGTAGAAGATTATATCAATCCCGGATTTGAAGAAAAATACGGCAGAGAATCGAAGAAAGACAATAAGAATCCTATCGATTTGGGCTAAAATAATACATAAAATCACCTACGGCGGTTATACTGCTGATAGGTGATTTTTTTATGCTCTTAATGTGTATCAAAGCGTTTTTGGTTGGCGGAATAATATGTACCGTAGGTCAGCTGCTTTTGGATTTAACTAAGCTGACGCCGGCTAGAATACTTGTGCTGTTTGTATGTTTGGGCGTTTTGCTCGGTGCGGTTGGATTGTATGATAAGCTGGTTGATTTTGCGGGAGCTGGTGCTACATTGCCGCTGACAGGTTTTGGCAATGCCTTGGCTAACGGTGTCCGTGAAGCAATAAAAAAAGACGGCTTTTCAGGTATAGTCACAGGACCGTTTACCGCTTGTGCCGGCGGCGTAACAGTTGCACTTCTCAGTGGCCTTATTGTCGCCTTGGTAGCAAAGCCTAAGGATAAGCAGTAATCACACTCATTGCCATTGCGTCATAAACTGTGATGAGGTGATACTATGACGCTGGAGGAGCTGACTCACGGAGAGCGAGGCAGGATTGTCGCACTCAATTTTGATGAGTGCTTTTGTGACAGACTGCGTGTTATGGGCTTTGGTGAAAATGATGCTGTGGAGTATATGTGTCGTGCAGCAGTAGGTTCGCCCGTTTTGTATCGTGCCAAAGGCGCTCTCGTCGCTTTGCGAAAATGCGATTGTAAAAATATTTCTGTAGACAAACTTTTTTAGAAAGGTTATGATTTTTTGAGCAAAAAGCTTGTAGCCCTTGCCGGCAATCCAAATGTCGGAAAATCCACAGTATTTAATGAGCTTACCGGTATGCATCGCCATACCGGTAATTGGATAGGCAAAACCGTAGAATCGGACAGTTCGGGGTTTTATTATAAGAATAATGACTACACCCTTGTGGATTTGCCCGGTACATATTCTCTCGATTCTCTGTCCTATGAGGAGCAGATTGCCCGTGACTTTTTAAAAAACAGCAGTACAGATGTGGTTGTGTGCGTGGTGGATTGTTCTCTTTTAGAACGCTCGTTGCCCTTTGTGTTCCAAATTTTGTCCCTTACTCCTAATATTGTGGTTATGCTAAACCTTTGTGACCAGGCAAAAAAGAAAGGCATATATGTGAATGCAGAAAAGCTGTCCGATTTGTTAGGTGTTCCGGTAGTAAAGGCTACGGCAAAATCCGGCAAAGGCATAAATCATCTGCTCGATGCTATTGATTGCATTGTTTGCGGCAGAGTTGTACCTCCTATTTCAGCTTTTGACAACAAAGAGCTTTATTTCGTTAGGGCTAAGGCTATAGCAGCTCAAACCGTGTCTGTGTCTAAACCGGAAAAAATACATATTTTAGATAGAATTTTGCTGGGCAAATATACTTCTTATCCGGCTATGGCTTTGCTTTTTGCCTTTGTTTTGTGGATTACAATATCTGTGTCCAATTATCCGTCTGATTTGCTGAAGGGTATCTTTGACTCCCTTGAGCTTTGGTTGGGAGGTTTGCTGTCGGGGTTAGGCGTCAGCGATACTCTTGTTAGTCTAATTGTGTTCGGTATTCTCCGTGTTTTGCTGTGGGTCGTTTCCGTTATGCTTCCGCCTATGGCTATATTTTTTCCTCTTTTTGCACTTATGGAGGATTTTGGCATTTTGCCGAGAGTGGCTTTTAATCTTGACAGATGTTTTCAGTGCTGCGGCGCCTGCGGAAAGCAGTCGCTGACTTGCTGTATGGGATTGGGCTGTAACGCCATAGGCGTGACAGGTGCGAGAATTATCGATTCTCCTCGTGAGCGACTGCTCGCTATAGTCACCAATTCGCTGATACCCTGCAACGGTCGTTTGCCCCAACATACAAATATCCACTTGTGTTTTTGTGTGTCTTAATATATAATATTTAGGCAAAAAATTTTTTATACTTGAAAAGAGCACTGTACTGTGTTAGTATCATATGATGCCTATTGCATTGGTAGGCTATATGAATCTTTGGAGGACAATATGCTTAATCAATTTTCAAGAACTCAACTGCTTTTGGGCGAGGACGGAATGAAAAAGCTCGCCGACTCCCGTGTCGCCGTGTTTGGTATAGGCGGTGTAGGCGGCTTTACCGTGGAAGCTCTCGTTCGTAGTGGAGTGGGCAGTATAGATGTTATAGATGACGACAAGATTTGCCTCACCAACCTTAATCGACAGATTATCGCTACCCGTGATACCGTGGGACAGTATAAGGTGGATGTGGCAGAGGAGAGAATAAAACAAATTAACCCAAACTGTACCGTGACCAAGTTTAAGTCATTTTACAGTGCAGACACTGCGGATACTTTTCCATTTGACGAGTATGACTATGTAGTTGATGCCATAGATACCGTGTCGGCAAAGCTGACTATGGCAGAGCAGGCAAAGGCTCACAATACACCCATCATCAGTTCTATGGGCGCCGGCAATAAACTTGACCCTACAGCTTTTAGGGTTGCGGATATTTATGACACAAAAGTTTGTCCTTTGGCTCGTGTAATGCGCCGTGAACTGCGTAAGAGGGGCATAGATTCCCTAAAGGTAGTTTACAGCGAGGAGCCGGCAATGACTCCCATTGATGATATGTCTATCAGCTGTAAGAACCATTATATATGTCCGCCTGATACTGCACGCAAGTGCACACAGAGTCGTCAGGTGCCAGGCAGTACCGCATTTGTACCTTCTGTGGCAGGACTGATTATTGCCGGTGAGGTAATCAAGGAT
>URJF01000142.1 GCA_900548085.1 uncultured Oscillospiraceae bacterium
ATACAATAAGCAGGGCAGGAGCACGCACCAAAATTCTAAGACTCATCATGAGAGTGTTTTGCAGCATCGTTATGTCATTCGTCATTCTTGTTGTAAGAGAGGATGTGGAAAATTTGTCAATGTTCTTGAAAGAGAAGTCACTGATTTTTTTGTACACATCCTTACGTAGTCTGTATGAAAATTTTTGGCTCACTACAGATGACGCCTTCATTGTTGACAAACCGCCCAGCAGTCCTACTATTGCCATAGCGAACATGGCTATACCGATTTTGATTACATACATTTTTATATCGCTGTCGCCGGCTGTGGTGGCAGATACCTTTTCGTACACCGCATTGGCTATGGACGGCAGAGCCAATTCGCATATTGCCTCTACTATCATACCTATTGCACTTACTACGCAAAGATACCACAGTCCTTTGAGATATTTGGAAAGTTTTTTCAGCATTACTTTTCCTCCTTTAGATTGTTTATTGCTTTATCTAACAGGTCGGAGAATACCAAAATTTCATCCTTAGTCATACCCTTAGTCAAATTTTTGTCTTGGATAAACATTTTTTCTTTTATTCTCTCGGGTACTGCTTTTCCTTTTTCTGTCAGATACAGCTTAGTTATTCGTGCATCGTGTTCGTCCGGTTTTTTGATAATAAATCCGGATTTTTCCATTCGCTTTATGCTGACGGATGCGCTGGCGTTGCTCACTCCGAGCCTGCCCGCTATTTCGCTGATTGTTGCACCGTCATTGTGTGTGAGAAACAGGAATATGTCCTGCTGACCTGAAAAAAGTCCTTCCTCATTCACTACATTATTGAATCTGTGACGAAGTATTCGGGACAGGTAATTTACCCTCGGTCCGATTTCGCCTCGCTCCGGAATACGACGACAATGCTTTTCTTTCTCGTTCATTTTATCACCGCATTTTATAATTGTTAGCCGCCTAATAATTAGCCGACTAAACGAATTATAGCACAAAACTTTTAATTGTCAACAAAAATATTGTAGTCTTTCTTATTGTTTACATATTGTTCAAAGACGGACTTGATATAAACATTATATTGTGATAAAATAAGCGAATAAAATACAGCGGGGAATGTATATGGACTACAATTTGAGCGACATAAATTGCATAAAGAGACTTTTAGAGCCGAGAGGCTTTAATTTTTCAAAATCTTTGGGCCAAAATTTTCTTGTAGACCCCGAGGTTTGTCCTGCTATGGCTGAGCTTTTGGAGGCGGACAGCGACACCGGAGTCCTGGAGATAGGTCCCGGTATTGGCGTGCTGACTAAAGAGTTGTGCCGTGTGGCAGGCAAGGTTGTGTCGGTAGAATTGGACGAGAGACTGTACCCTGTTTTGGCACAGACTATGGCAGATTTTGATAATTTTGAGCTTGTAAAAGGCGATGTTATGGAATTTGACCTTGCTGCTCTGTTTAGTGAAAAGTTCGCAGACTGCAAAAAAATAAAAGTGTGCGCAAATTTGCCCTATTATATTACTTCGCCCATATTGACTATGCTGTTGGAGTCCGACCTGCCTATCGATGAGATAGAGGTTATGGTGCAGCAGGAAGCGGCAGAACGCTTGACTGCCGAGGTAGGCTCACGCAACGGCGGTGCAATTACCGTACTCGTAAATTATTACGGAGCCGCACAAACTGTGCTCAGCGTTCCGTCTGAGTCCTTTTATCCTGCTCCAAAAGTGGACAGTGCAGTAATAAAAATCAGTCTTTATTCCGAGCCTAAGTTCTCGGTAAAGAAAAAAAATAAATTTTTTGCTCTTGTAAAAGCGTCGTTTGCCCAAAGACGAAAGACTGCCGTCAATTCGATAAATGCAACTTTGGGCATCTCTAAGGAAAAAATAGCAAACGCACTTGACAGTTGCGGATTAGAAAAAAATGTCAGAGCAGAAAAATTAAGAATGGAGGATTTTGTAAATCTCACGGATTTACTGTTTTAGTTTATGGCAAAAGATAATACTTTGGTTTTCAGTGAGTATAAAGTGCCTAAGGCTGTAGGTACTCTCGCACTTCCCAGCATGCTGGGTATGTTGATTAACATTGTGTACAATTTGGCTGATACCTTTTTTGTAGGTCAAACCGGTGACCAAAATCAGGTTGCAGCCGTTTCGGTATCAATGCCTATGTTCTTGTTTTTCTTGGCTATAGGCAATTTGTTCGGCGTTGGCGGTTGCGCATTCATCAGCCGTTCGTTAGGCGAGGGACAAAAGGACAAAATAAAGACCATTTCTTCCTTTTGTATCTATTCAGGCATAATGGCGGGAGCCGTTCTTGCCGTGCTGTTTATTGTCCTTCGCAGACCTATATTGTTTGCAGCAGGTGCTACCGAAAATATTATTGACTACGCAGGCGACTATTTGTTGTGGATAGCTTTGGGCTCTCCGTTTATTGTTACAGCCATCACAGCCGGCAACCTTGTCAGAGGCGAGGGTGCGGCAAAGGAGTCTATGTTCGGTATGGTTATCGGACAGATAGCCAACATAATTCTTGACCCGATATTCATACTCCATTCGGGTGACAAATTGTTTGGTTTCCGTTTGCCTTTCGGTTTTGGTATGGGTGTAGCCGGTGCGGCTATTGCTACTTCTATTGGCAATGTCTTGAGTGTGCTTTACTTTTTGTTGTATTTTACAAAAGGTAAATCCATACTCTCAATCACTCCAAAACGATACAGTGCCAAGAATGGTATCGCAAAGGGCGTAATAAGCGTCGGAATGCCGGCAGCGCTTAACAATTTGCTTATGTCCCTTTCGAATATAGTGGTAAATGCCTTTTTGACCAAATACGGTGAGTCGGCATTGGCTGCCATGGGCGTAGCGATGAAAGCGAATATGCTGGTTACTATGCTCCAGATTGGCTTAGCCCAGGGCATTCAGCCCCTTATAGGCTATTGCTACGGTGCAAAGAACTATAACCGAATGAAAAAGAGTATCCTTTTTGGTATGATGTGCAATATCATCATTGGCGGAACGGTAACGCTGTTCTACCTCGGATTTAGGCGACAGGTAATTCAACTGTTTATCGACAATACCGCCGTAATAAACCATGGCGTAAAGATGCTTGAGGCTCTTATGGCCCCCGGTACTCTGCTCGGTGTTATGTTCATAATTAACTTTGCATTTCAGGGTATGGGCAAAGGTATGCAGTCATTCATTCTTGCCGCAGGCAGACAGGGACTTATATATTTGCCGCTGTTGATTATTATGGACAAGTTTGTCGGACTGAACGGTATAATTTGGGCACAACCCACAGCGGACTTTTGCTGTATAGTTCTCAGTGCAGTAATGTTCTTCTTCACTATGAAAAAACTTATTCGCACCGAAAATGCCAAATCATCACCATTGACAGATTAAAAAAATCGCTGCCGGTTCACATCTTGTGATCGCAGCGATTTTTGTCAGCATAAACTGAAGATAGACTGATTTATGAAATTAAAAAAGCCGAAAACCTTGTAATACCAATGGTTTTCGGCTTTAATTTATGGTCGAGGTGACAGGACTTGAACCTGCGGCATCCTGCTCCCAAAGCAGGCACTCTAGCCAAACTGAGTTACACC
>URJF01000143.1 GCA_900548085.1 uncultured Oscillospiraceae bacterium
TATTGTCTCCGCCGTCACAAACAACGACTACTCCCTGAATTTTAGGAAAATACTGTTTTATTAAAACAGGCGTGTCGCCGTCTGCTCCGTCATATAATACATATTCGTCTGTGTTAGAATAATTACCGTTTCCGCCGCTTTCTTCTTTATTTTTTGCATAAACACTTTCGTTAGTGTCGCTAATGGTAATCATTACCTTACATTTTCCTACGCCTTCAATAGACGAAATGATGTTTTCGGTACGCTTTTCGGTAGCTTCTATATATTCGGAATAATTTTGGTCTGATGATGAATCGGTCTGCTTTTCACTTTTGGCAGGGATAACATCAGACAGCACTATCAGCCCAATTCCGAGTACACCGAGAAGAACAAACGCCTTAATTTTTTTGTCGGATTTAAGAAGCTTAGTCAATGCATCGCTTATTTTAGTCGCCAATATGTATCACCTCGGCATTAACTGAAAGATTTTTGTTAAGAATTGATTTTACCTCCGCTATATCGTACTCATCAGGAACAGCCACAGTGAGTCTGTTTACTGTTATCTCATCATTTTCTACAGTTACATCACTGGTAACTGCTGCGCCGATTATTTTGTGGTCTGTAAGGCACTGCTTTACCTTAGTATTTATGAGTGACGATGCAGTTTCACTGCTCTTGTCATAAATCTGTGATGAAGATATTTTATCCTTTACGCTGAATTCAGCCTTTGTATAGTGAGTAAAAGGCATAAGAAACGAAATAAAAATGAAAAGAGATATGATGACTTTATAGAAAGATGAAAGTCGTCCTTTGGGTGCAAAAACAGAAAAAATCACAGAGATAATAAGCGTTATACAAACGCCGAATGTCCATTGTTTTAGGAAGTCCATAGTTCACCCCGTTTTTGCCGCAACAAGAATACCGATGGAAATAATCGTGGTAACACCAGACAAAATCAAAATTACATTTATCAGCAGCATTGTGTCTCTGAATGCAGACAACACCATAGAAACACTGCGGTCATCAAAAATGTCCGACACAAGACAACACAGTGTGAGAATAAACCGCCAAATAACTACCTGTATAATAGCAGGTAAGAACACAAGTGCCACTGCAACAATGCCTACTACCCCGACACTGCTTTTTATCAAAGATGAATAGCTTTGAATGGAGAGTAAACCCTCGCTGATTGAACTGCCGATTACCGGTACCACGGTATTTATAGCAAATCGTATTGACCTGAGTCCGAGCATATCCGCCCTTGCAGCTACCGCTGTCTTAATAGACAGAACAGAAACAAAAGCGGCGCAAACGAAGGAAATAACCGTTGTGATAACAGCCTTTGCTGTGCTAATCAGCTTTTGGAGATGCATCTGCCATCTGAGCGAACTGCATATACCCAACGCTAAAAAGCAATTCAGCAACGGAACAAACACATTTGATGAAACAAATGAAAGCCCTTGCGAAAGCATAAGAAGTGTTGCATTTGTGGAAAAGGTTGTGGTTATTCCTCCGCCTGCTGCAACAATAACGCAAAAAGCCGGAACAAAGGCATAAATGAAATCAGAAACCACTCCGATAGTCCCTGCCGACAATGCTATGGTGTCAGAAATTTTTACCATAAGCAGTACGGAAATAATCAGCGCAGAAACTGTAGAATAAAGTTCATCAAAAGAATCGCCTGAGGTTTTGAAATTTTTGAAAAAAGCCGACAAAATTATAAATGCAAGCACGAGCAATGCGGATTTCAGCGGTGTATCCAACTTGTCCGCCAAAATATTCTTGATTACAGTCACCACATCATCAAAACTGAGTGAGGTGATAGAGTCATACTTAAAATCAAAAAGTCCCAAATCTTTTAGTATTTTCTTTGTATCCTTGTCCAATTCATCAAAGGCGGAAAAGTCAAAAGAATTAAGATATGTATCATACTCTGCATCATTTTTATCTGCTGCAAAAGCCGTAAAAGGAAGCATAAGGATAACGAGTAAAACTATAATAAATCTTTTCATTTTACCAGCTCCGTGACAATTTTTATAACCGAATCAAACAGCGGCAGAACAAGCGTTATGACTATCACTTTTGCGGCGATTTCACACACCGAGGCGATAGTACCCTCTCCGTTATCTCGGCAAATATCGGACAAAAACTGTGACACGAGTATAATTCCGAGTACCTTAAGCATAAGCTGTATATATTCACTGCTGCCGCTGAGTGCGGAGGTTATGTTATCGACATAAGAAACGACCGAACCTGCCTGCCTCGCTACTGTCAAAAAAAGAACTGCAGCACCGCAAACAGTAACAATAAGAGCAAAGGTGAGATTGTATTGTCTGAGAACAAATACACACACAAGAAGTGCAACGCATATTCCTGCAATCTTAAACATAACTACTACAGCTTAAACAATGATTTTACGGACTCGAAAAGCTCCGTAATCTTTGGTATAAGCATCATCAGTACCACTATAACACCGGCGAGAGTAGTCAGCATGGCCTGGTCGTCTCTGCCCGAGCGGACTAACAATGTGTTCAGCACTGCAACAATAATGCCTATGGCGGCAATTTTGAAAATAAAATTAACGTCCATTTTTCACCTCATACAAGTATCAGCGACAGTACCAATCCTAATGAAAATCCCATAGCCAAATACACCTTTGACTTTGAGGTGTACATATCGCTGTATTTTGTTTTAACCTCTTTTATATACTCACAGAACGAATTGACCGTGTTCACCTGCGACTTCAAATCTGATTTTCCTAAAGAGTGAATAAATATGGCAAGTTCGTTGTTTTCATCTTTTGACAAAGGCGTGTCCGGAACCTTTACGCTATAAAAGTATTCATCATCAATGAAACTTATGCTATCGAGACTGCATCTTTTTATTATATTTTTCACAGCTTCAATAATAGGTGGCTGTCTGAAAGAAAATTCAACGAGGAGCATTTCGCACAACTTAATCAGCTGATTGCAAATTTTAATTTTTCGCTTTATGTCAGCGCATAATGTCAGACCTAGCAATATTCCCGATAAGGTCAGAACCGATACACCTGTCAATTTCATTAGTTATCTCCGATACTTCTATTACTTCCGGTTTATATGTATATTCATCCAGTAAAATTATGTATTCAAATTCGCCCGTTGAGAGAAGTTCTCTTATGATTGGTTTTGTAAACAAATCGGATTTATCGCCTATATGCACGGATAAGGCAAATTTTATACCTGATGAAAAAGCAAACTTTATTGAGTCAAGTTCATTTTGCGTTGATATTTCATCACAAACAATCATCTCGGGCGATAAAGTTCTGGCGGCTATCTCTATTCCCTTTGCTTTTTCAAAACCGGTGAGCACATCTGTATTGACTCCTACATCAAGCAGAAAATCATTTTGATACTTTCCGCCGAACTCATTTCGTTCGTCAACTATGCAAATTTTTCTGTACTTATAATTAAACCCATCGGACAGACGATACGCCATATCACGAAGCAAGGTAGTCTTGCCTGAATTAGGCTTGCCTGCC
>URJF01000144.1 GCA_900548085.1 uncultured Oscillospiraceae bacterium
ATTATACCGCCGTTATTGGAGGAGCCATAGCCAATGTATGTTTTGCCCGGGTTGAGCACAACATCTGCCTGGGTAGCTGAATTTTTCATCCACAGCTTACCGTTAGTAACACCCCAAACAACGTCAACATATGTTCCCTCGGAAAGCACCGTACCCTTGCCGCCGGAGAGGCTGTAGTTGCAGTAAGTCTCGCCCTTGCCGGAGCCTTTGTAATTAGCTTTGACTACATACTGGGTGTTGTCCATAAGGAACACAACATTTTCCCAAGCTACACCGGCTTTGCCATAGGCAGAGTCAAAGTCGGTAGTGGTATACTTATGGCTTTCGGTATTATAGGTATATGTGCCTTTCTTAGGACATCTGTTAGACCATTTGAATTGAACTGATGATGCCGAGTTATCACTGAGAGCCTTTGATTTTTCATTAAACTTAAGGGTGGAGAATTTAGCCTCGTTCAGCTTTGTATCAATCTTTTGAGATTTGAGAAGGTCTGCGGTATTAGTACCGTTAAGATATCCGGTGTGCTCAATAGTAGAGGTTTTTGTCTTATCTCTTCCGAAGTACTTTCCGCTTTCTGTCATAGCGAGCAAATTGATATGGTCAACATTTTCTGTCTTAAACACAGTGTCTGCTCCGATGTAATCGCCTTTTGTCTTAGACAAGCCTGCGTGAATAAACACTGCGTCAAAAAGCTGACTGAAACGGATAAAAGGAGGTCTCGCAGAACGGGTAGGCCCTACTTGCTTTGGCATCTTATTATAGTCTGCCCAAAAAAGAAGCATACGAGTAGAGAATTCGCTCTCGCCCTCTAACACGATATCGGCATCTGACAATCCCCACTGCGGACGAACAGATTCGGTAGAATATTCATTTTCTACAACAACGGCAACAGGTCGCTGATTGAGTGCGGATGAGCTGTAGCCTGTTTCGCCGGTAAGAGGATTTTTTGTACCACCGGTGGTATCAGCTGTGTTTTCGCCACTCTTAGACTGAACAGAACTGCTGTTAGGCTTTGTGTCGTTATTTGACTCCTTATGATAGAAAAAGCCAAAATATACACCTGCTGCAATTGCAGCGATAAGAATAACTATTATTGCAATAATCAGCGGCTTTTTGCTCTTTTTCTTTTTATCCTTAGTGCGTACCTTTCTCTCAGGCTGCACCGGCTCAGTATTCGGAACTGACTCTGTGTAATTCGAGAGATTAAAGCTCTCGTCCTCTTTTTTTGGCTTTGTATCGGTGGAGGTCAAGTTGAACTCAAGCTCTGATGTTTTCTTTGGCTCTGAAGGTAAGGAGGAAAAATTCTCAACCGCTTTAGTAACTTCTTCTTTTTTTGGAGTATCAAACGATGACGGTGTGGGAGCAGATTGTGTTTCGGCTCTGTCCTCACGATTGCGGCTGTTACGCTTTATTTCGTTCAATATCTCGTCTAATTCTTTTTCACTCATAATATAATCGAGGGGAAACCCCATCCTTTCTTAAAATCACAACAGATTGATTATAGCATAAAAATCGACAAAAACTATAATTATGACTAAATTGTAATACTATTGAAAATATTTATAATCTAATGTATAATACCTTATATTGAGAGGTGGTACTATGCCAAAGACAATGCCAATAATTATCAGCAACAAAAATATTTTGGTAAAAGACAGAGACAGCGATGAGTTTAAGCCGTTCTCTATGCCAGGTATAGAGGAATGTGAGACTATTCCTTTTTATCACCAATTCGCCAAAAGAATACCGGAGTGTCAGTATTATTTTAAGGAATTTGCAAAAGGAATATACGGCAAAAAGGTATCTAAATATGTTTTGGCAATAATAGTACCTGATGACACAAGTGCGCTGGAGTCGATATTTATCAACGAATTTTTCCTAAACAGCGGCACCGGCAAGGCCGTGGCACAGATGCAGATGGGACAAGCTCTGTCAAAATCTCACACAAGATATATCAACATATCCAAAAGTTCTAGAAATGTTGTGCTCCAATATATCAACGACCGAAAAATTATGGCACAAAAGCTGTATCCTGTCAGCGATTACAACGCAAAGCAGGTTATCAAGGACGCAAAGCGAATCCACATAGATGTGGAATATACCGGTATGCCGATATTCATAAATAACTTTAATGTGAATATGGACGATTTCTTAAACTACGGCGAGGTAATCAGCACAAAGGATTTCTTAGACAAAATCGCCGTGATAGATGTAGAAAAAGTATAAAAGCAACACCTCTGCAAACAATAAATGCAGAGGTGATTTTTTGAGCAAAAAAGAAAAAAACAAAAAGGCGAAAAAAGCTCCCGACGATTTGACCAGCTTTGTGTCCCCCGAGAGTCTAAAATTTGACCCAAACGGTTCCTGGACCGGCACCACCGCCGCAACCTACTACGGCGAAGAAGACGAGTCCCCCGTTCAAGACGCAGACGATTTATAAAACAAAACCGACATTGGATAACAATGTCGGTTTTTGTTTTTTGTATATCAATCTCTGATAGAAGAAAAAACGGTCCTGAAAAACAGGACCGTTGATTTTTAATTAGATTAGCCAAGCTCTGAGAAGTACTTGATTGTTCTAACCATCTGAGAAGTGTAGGAGTTCTCGTTATCATACCAAGAAACAACCTGAACCTCATAAGTGTCGTCAGAAACCTTAAGAACCATTGTCTGAGTTGAATCGAAGAGTGAGCCATATCTCATACCAACGATATCGGAAGAAACGATAAGGTCTTCGTTATAACCGAAAGACTCTGTAGACTCAGCCTTCATAGCTGCGTTGATAGCGTCAACAGTAACTTCCTTGTCTGTCTTGATAACAGCAGTAAGGATAGTAGTAGAACCTGTAGGAGTAGGAACTCTCTGTGCAGAACCGATAAGCTTGCCGTTAAGCTCAGGGATAACAAGGCCGATTGCCTTAGCAGCACCTGTTGAGTTAGGAACGATATTAACAGCACCTGCACGAGCACGACGAAGGTCACCCTTTCTTTGAGGACCATCGAGGATCATCTGATCGCCTGTGTAAGCGTGGATTGTGCACATGATACCACTCTGGATAGGAGCGAAGTCGTTAAGAGCCTTAGCCATAGGAGCAAGGCAGTTAGTTGTGCAAGAAGCAGCAGAAATAACTGTATCTTCTTTTGTAAGTGTGTCATGGTTTACGTTGTAAACGATAGTAGGAAGGTCGTTGCCTGCAGGAGCAGAAATAACTACCTTACGAGCACCTGCCTTAATGTGAGCAGAAGCCTTTTCCTTAGATGTATAGAAACCTGTGCACTCAAGAACAACGTCTACGCCAAGCTCGCCCCAAGGAAGGTCTGCAGCGTTAGGCATTTTGTAAATAACAATCTTCTTGCCGTCAACAACAATGTAGTTGTCCTCGCCTTCACCCTCGTGGAAGTCAACAGTGTGACCCTGAGCAACATAGTTACCTTGAGATGAGTCGTACTTAAGAAGATGAGCAAGCATCTTTGCACTTGTA
>URJF01000145.1 GCA_900548085.1 uncultured Oscillospiraceae bacterium
AGCAGTTTTGGGACAGACATATATACAATACCGTCATCGGCGAATCTTTTTATAATAACTACACAAGCATGACCTATCATTTGGAAAACGATTATTATTCCGAGATAGTCCGTGTGTCAAATACTGTTGTTATCGCACAGTCAAAAGAGGATTCAAAAGGCAAAATCAATGAGCTTTTGACAGCTATGGATTACGACCAAAATACAGATAATTTCAAAACCAAAACCAAATAGTGCTTCAAATACCGTTTTACTCAAGTGAAACGGTATTTTTTATGTTCATTTTTATTGATAATATTGCACTATGATGTTATAATAATTATATTTAATTTTATGGTGATCATATGGACGAAATACAGAAAAAAATTGAAGATTTAAGAGCAACGCTGCGCTATCATTCGGACAGATACTATAATCTCGATTCGCCCGAAATCGAGGATTACGAGTACGATATGATGATGCGCGATTTGAAAAAGCTCGAGGAGGAGTATCCGCAGTATGATACTCCCGATTCTCCCACAAAGCGCGTCGGCGGAAAAGCAGATAATTCCTTTGACAGCGTAGAGCATACAGTTCGTATGGAGAGCCTTCAGGATGCATTTTCAGAAGGGGAGATTTATGAGTTTGCAAAGAGGGTAGAGGATACCGTTTCTGATGTCCATTATGTTGTGGAACCTAAGATCGACGGACTCTCCGTCAGCCTTGAGTACAGAGATGGAGTTTTTGTCAGAGGTTCTACCCGTGGTGACGGTGATGTCGGTGAGGATGTTTCCGGCAATCTTAGAGTTATTCATAATATTCCGCTTAAGCTCAATAAAAGCGTACCGTTTATCGAGGTTCGTGGCGAGGTCTATATGCCCAAAAAGAGCTTTAACCGTGCAGTTGACCGACAGCTTATTAACGGTGAAAAGCCATTCAAAAATCCACGAAATGCCGCTGCAGGATCATTGCGCCAAAAGGACAGTGAAGTTGCCGCTACCAGAGGTCTTGATATATTTGTATTCAATATTCAGCAGATTGAAGGTGTTACTCTCACTACCCATAAACAGAGCCTTGATTATTTGAAAGAACTCGGATTCCATACCATTCCGTTTTATGAAAGAGTTGATAATATCGAGGAAGCTTTCAAAAAGGTAGAATATATCGGCGAACAAAGAGGCAATCTTGAGTTTGATATAGATGGTGCTGTTATCAAAGTTGATGAGTTTTCTCACAGAGAGGAGCTCGGTTCTACTGCAAAGTTTCCAAAATGGGCTATTGCCTTTAAATACCCACCGGAAGAAAAGCAGTCAAAAATCAATGATATTGAGATTACAGTAGGCAGAACAGGCGTTCTCACTCCGACAGCCGTGTTTGACCCTGTTCACCTGGCAGGTACCACAGTGTCCAGAGCAACCCTTCATAATCAGGATTATATTGCAGAAAAAAATATAAATATCGGCGATGTAGTTACCGTGCGAAAAGCCGGAGACATTATACCTGAGGTTTTGTGTGTTTCATCCAAAGAATCCGATGGTAGTTTCGTTTATCCCGAATTTTGTCCGTCTTGCGGCGAAAAGGTAGTAAGAGAAGAAGGCGAGTCGGCTATCAGGTGTATAAATCCCGAATGTCCGGCACAGCTTTTACGCAATCTGATACATTTTTGCTCCCGTGATGCTATGGATATAGAGGGACTTGGTCCGAGTATTATCGAAACTCTTGTAAACGAAAAAATGATTAGCAAGGTAACGGATATTTTCCACCTTGACAAATCAAAAATTGCCCTCCTTGACGGCTTTAAGGATACAAGCGCAAACAATATTGTGCAGTCTGTTGAAAAGAGCAAGGACAATGATTTGGGCAAGCTGATTTTTGCGTTCGGAATCAGACATATCGGTGCGAAAGCAGCAAAGTTTTTGTCTGACCATTTCAAAGACATTGATGCTGTAATGAACGCTTCTGTAGATGACATACTTGCCATAGACGGCTTTGGCGAAATTATGGCTGTGTCTGTCAGAGAATTTTTTGATTCAGACAGCGCTGGTCAATGAGCTGAAGTCCGTAGGCGTAAATATGAAATCAAAAACGGTAATAAAAGACAATCGTTTTGAAAATATGGTATTCGTGCTGACCGGTACTTTGCCTAATTATAAACGCAGCGAGGCTTCAAAAATTATAGAAAGCTATGGCGGAAAGACCTCCTCCTCCGTAAGCAAAAAAACCTCCTTCGTACTTTCCGGCGAGGCGTCGGGTTCTAAGCTCGACAAAGCTAATTCTCTTGGAATACCGGTTATAGACGAAAAAGAATTTGAGGAAATGATTAAGTAATATGAATGAATTTAGAAAAAAACAAAAGAAACTGAAGAAAATAATGAATATCCTTTTGATATTCACTACCGTTTATCTGTTTGTATATATAGGCATTGAGCCTATTATCGCTAAGGCTTGTGCAGATATTGTCACAATAATTTTAGGCTATCTTTGTGACGGACTGATTATTGCAGCCCTTATTGTTCTTTTTATCTATTATTCAAAATACAGCAAGAGCGATAAGTTTTTGCAGAGCGTTGAAGATGAGCTTGATGACACAGGCTATTATATTACTGCTCGTGATGAAAAAGACATTGAGTCTTATAAAAATGCTGTCATAACCGATTTGCGCAATGATGGATACAAAGTCGACGAAAAGGTTGAGATTGACGAGCTTGAATTTACTGCTGTCGCTCAAAAAAAGAACGAGGTAGTTTATATTCTTGCTGAGGATGTTGTGGACAAAAATGATGTGATAGCATACCTACAGTCTGCGATTTATGATATTGTCAATATCAACATAAAGCGCCGTGCTAATTGTGTTCTTCTCTATGTTTGTAATCAAGCAGAGGAGGGTGCTGTTTCGCTTTCTAAAGCGATTACACCGCTTGGCAAAAAGGAGCAGGTAAAGTTTGCTAACGCAATAGTCGAATTGTCTACCGGCAGATGCTATTGCCTGGGAAATAAACCTACAAAGTGTCAGCAGATGATTGCAAACTATGCTATGAATTGCAATATCCCTATTGATGAAAAATACATAGGCACCGAAAAGCTGCCCTTCCAAAGCGAGCTTGCCGAGCATATGAAGGACTTTAATCTTAAAGATTTTAAGGATGGCACATTTTACGCACATTGATAGCGTTATAATACTATATTGAAAGGCGGATTATTATGACTCCAGCAGAAAAATATTTGAGTAGAATCAAAGGTAAAAAAGTTGCTTTTGTCGGAATGGGTGTTGCCAATTTGCCATGTGCAAAGTTTTTGGCAAAGCACGGCATAGAGGTTTATGCTTGTGACAAAAGAGACAAGGAATATATCGGTGCAGATAAATGCAATGAATTGGATAACTTGGGTGTTAAGTTTTCTTTTGGCGAAAATTATCTCGATATATTACCGGATATGGATATAGTATTCCGCTCCCACGGAATACTTCCTTTCCAAAATCCGTGGAT
>URJF01000146.1 GCA_900548085.1 uncultured Oscillospiraceae bacterium
GAGTCGCCCCACACGCCCCTCAAACGTGCGCGTCTGCCGATTCCGCCACTCTCGCTCAACGAATAGAATTATATCAAATGATTCTACGAATGTCAACAGTTTTTTTAAAAAAATTAAAATAATTTTGATATGTATTTTGGGTCATCAATAATCACAGATGGGTTCTCTGCAAAAAGAGTCTGAAAAGACCTAAATCCCCATGAACAGCCCACTGCCTCTATACCTGCATTATGGGCAGTACGCATATCAACCTCGCTGTCGCCGAAATAGATAGCCTCCTTGGGTTTACAGCCCACTGCGGCGAGAGCCTGCTTTGTTGTAGTCGGGTCGGGCTTGGTGGGTACGCCGTCAACACAGCCGATAATCACATCAAAAAAGCCCTTGCCGAAAATATGCTCTACCATTCCTTTAGCTGCAACATCAGGTTTATTGGTAACAACGCAAAGCTTTATGCTATTTTTCTTAAGCATACCGAGCTGTTCTTTTATGCCGTCATAGGCATGAGCATGGTCAAGCTTTATTGTATCATAAATCTCCTTACATTCGGCATAGCGAGCATTTAGTTCGTCCTCGCTCAAAGTGTGGTCAAAAGCACGCTCAACTAATTTTTTAAGTCCGTTACCGACAAATTGGCGATAATCGTCCATAGTCCACTGAGCATCAAAGTCATATCTTTTTAACAAAATTTTGCACGCACCGGCAAGGTCTTCAAGTGTATTTACCAGTGTGCCGTCGAGGTCAAAGACCGCACATTTAATATTACTCATACAAATCACTCAAATCCTCTTCTTTATTTTTCTTTCTTTTGTTTATCAAAGAAACTCCGATAATCACAATCGCAATACCGCCCACTACGGCAGATACGGTATAAATTTTCTTTTCGGACACTTTATTGTTTATGCTGAGTCTGCCGCTTTTTACCTTAGACCAAAGGTCGTTTTGGAGTTCCAAAATATTCTGAGGCAAATTCTTAAAGCACTGTGACTTAGGCGCTTCGGCAGGATAGACAGCTTCGTTACCGAACAAGGAGGAGTTCTTATTGTATTGCACCTCTTTGTTGGATGAGGCATAGTAGATGTATTCCTCATTATGATAGGCAACCTCCGGTTCCTCCATAAAGTTTATAAAAGCCTCTGCGCCCTTTTTATTCTGCGTACACTTTGGAACACAAAAAGCATCATAAAAGCTGTTTACGCCCTCCTTAGGAAAACAGAAGCCTAAGTCATCGTTGTTCTCATTCATAAAAACATAGTCACCTGCATAGTAGGTGGCAAAAGCGTACTCGCCCGATTCCATAAGATTGAACACCTCATCCATAACATAAACGGGGCTGACCTTGTCACGCTGTTCTGCAAGGAGCTCCGCCGCCTTTTGCCAATCTTCCTCGGAGGTTGTATTAAGGCTCTGTCCCAGCAAAGCCTGCGCTATTGCAAATGCGTCACGAGAATTGTTGAACATAAGCACCTTGCCCTTATACTGTTCGTCCCAAAGTACATTCCAAGAGTCAGGTTTTTCTTTAACAAGCTTTTTGTTATAAATCAAAACGGTAGTACCGGTGTTAAAGCAGACAGTATACTTTTGGTCAGGGTCATAATAAAGATTCTTGCAATCGTCACGAATATATTTCATATTAGGAATATTATCATAATCAAGCGGCAAAAGCATATCCTCATCAATAAGACGCTCAACCATATAATCCGATGGGGTTATGACATCGTACGACACACCGCCTCCCGACAGCTTAGAATACATATTTTCATTGCTTTCAAAATTTGTATAATTCACCTTAGCGCCGGTCAATCGTTCAAACTCTTTGACTACATCCATAGAGTCGTCAGAACCGTCAGAAATATATTCGCCCCAATTATAGACATTGACGGTAGTCCCCTGCAGTCCGAGATTCTTATAATACTCTATTTGTTCGTCGGAAAAATATTTGTCCTTTGCATAAGCAGTAAGCGGTGCTGCTACAGAAACGGCAACAGCCACGGACAAAAGAACAGAAATCAATCTTTTCATCTCGACTCCTCCTTCTTTTCCGCTCTCGCTTGAGACACATTCATAAGAACAAGCAAAACGAGGATTACCACAAACATAAGGGTGGAAAGTGCAAACATATCCGGCTTAACTCTCTTTTTTGTCAGAGAGAAAATATAAATAGGCAGAGTCTGGAATGACGGACCGTTAGTGAAATAAGAAATAATAAAGTCGTCCAGTGACATGGTAAAGCTCATTACACATCCGGTAACTATTCCGCTCATAATCTCCGGCATTACTACCTTAAAGAATGCTCTAAATGGCTTACAGCCCAAGTCAACGGCAGCCTCATAAATGCTGCTGTCAAACTGTCGTAGTTTAGGCATAACATTGAGAATAACATATGGCAAACAAAATGTAATATGAGCAATCAAGAGCGTACCGAATCCGAGCACCTGAGATTTGTGCACAAGTGTGCCGGCGAACACAAAAAGCAGCATCATAGATACACCCGTCACAATTTCGGGATTCATCATAGGAACATTGGTAACATTCATCATCGCACGCTTGTATAATTTGTTCTTAGACAAGAACAGACCTACGGCAGCCATAACTCCGATAATACCTGCTGCAACAGCAGTGCAAATCGCAAGAATAATAGTATTCTTCATAGCGTTCATAGCGGCAGTATCGGCAAACATCTCTTTCCACCAATAAGTAGAAAATCCTTCCAGCTGATAGGTACTTGTGGTGGAATTGAACGAAAACACCATCATAACAGCTATTGGCGCATATAAGAAAACGAACACTAACGCCATATATATGCGTGATGCGACGGAAACCTTGTTTTTCATATAACAACACCTCCGTCAGCTGTGCCGTCATCAAAATGATTCATAACTCCAAGGCATATAAATATCAATATCATCAGCACAAAACTGAGCATTGCGCCGAGATTGTAATTGTTTGCGGACTGGAACTGAGATTCGATAACATCTCCAACGAGCACAATCTGTCCGCCGCCTAACTTTTGGGTAATATAAAAAGTAGAAACACAAGGCACAAATACCATAGTTATGCCGGACAGAACTCCTGGCAGTGACATAGGCATAACAACCTTGCGGAGAGTGTGCATTTTGTCTGCGCCTAAATCGTGAGCCGCTTCAATTACAGAATTATCCATCTTAGACAGCACAGAATAAATGGGCAAAATCATATATGGCAAAAAGTTATATACCATACCCAATATAACCGCACCGCCGGTGTTAATCATATGGAGATTTTTAAGTCCTAATGCGGTGAGCAAATTGTTAATAACTCCGCTGTCGCCCAAAATCGTCATAAGACTATAGGTGCGAATCAAAAAGTTCATCCACATAGGCAGCATAACAAGGAGCACCATGGTGCGCTGTACTCTGGAGGTGTGCTTGGACAAAAAATACGCAAAGGGGTATCCAAACACAAGACAT
>URJF01000147.1 GCA_900548085.1 uncultured Oscillospiraceae bacterium
CTAAAGCACAAGAAACAAAGGCAAAGGATGTAAATCCCCACCAAAGTTAGGGCTACTTTACGCCCTAAGCTTGTCAACTCAAGTTCTTCATCAAATAGCTCTCTCATATTACCTTCTTATTTTGCTTTAGCAGCTTTTTTCTTAGGAGCAGCCTTCTTTTTAGGTGCTTCCTTCTTTGGTGATTCTTCGACTTTAGAATCTTCTTCTTTTACTTCAACGATTTCAATATCGTTGTCGCACTCAAAGAAGTCATTGTCGTCGAAATACTCCGGCTCTTTTTTAGCTGTCAATTTTTGGATAGCTACATAAGCGGCAGCAGCCAAACCTGCGATAGCGACAATAACGCCGATAACTTTAAGTATTTTTTTGAAGTCCATAGTACAGACCCTCCTTTAAAATTCAATATTATTATATAGTCAATTAGGACTAAAGTCAATACCGCAAAAAAATAAAACTTCTGTGCAAATATGCACAGAAGTCGTTATTCTTATACTTATGCTTTGTTGAGCTTTGTAACAAGGTTGCTCTTCTTTCTTGCAGCGCAGTTCTTGTGGATGAGGTGCTTGTCTGCAGCCTGGTCAATCTTTTTGATTGCATCCTTTACGATTGCGTCCTTGTCATCTGCATTTGACTCGATAGCATTGTTAGCCTTTTTGATAGCTGTTTTGAGGGCTGTGTTGCGAGCCTTGTTGTTTTCAGCTTTAGTTTGGTTAACTTTTACTCTTTTCTTTGCTGACTTAATGTTTGCCATTCTTTTCAACTCCTTTTCGAGAACCTGGATATAAAGGCATCCGCCTAATTTCTATTTAATGCTGATTTATATTAGCACAAGTTAGAATAAATTGCAAGCATTTTTTTGTTTTTGGGCATACTTTTAGTGAAAATACTGTATTTTGGGTGATTTTTATGCACAACAGGACTGATTTGGCAGTAGAAAGCTATGAGTCCGGCGATAAAACAAAGCTGTCCGGTGTTAAGGTATCTGAAAACGGCGACACAACGGTTGTTAGGGTTTTGAACGAACAGGGTGAAGCTGCAATCGGCAAGCCTGTAGGAACATATGTAACACTTCGGGTTAAGGAGTTTTTGTCGGATAACGATATATTTGACGGCAGGTTGAAAGAATTTTCCGATATTCTGAGCAAAATTATTCCTCCCGATGCACAGTCGGTTTTAGTGGCTTGCTTGGGGAATAAAAAAATTACTGCCGATTCTTTAGGGCCGCTTACTGCAAATTATATTTTTTCTACACGACACATAATGTCATCATTGCGGGAAGAATTTAATTTCGGAGAGTTGTTTTCTGTGTCGGCTGTTGTGCCCGGAGTGCTAGGAGATACCGGTATTGAAACTGCGGAAATTATTAAAGGTATTGTAGAACAAATCAATCCGTCATTTGTTATAGCGGTTGATGCTCTTGCGGCAGGTTCTGGTGACAGGCTCGGAAACACCGTGCAGTTTTCCGACAGCGGAATTTCGCCCGGTTCAGGTGTTGGCAATCACCGTGGCGAATTGTCCGAAGATACATTAGGCGTACCTGTTATTGGTATAGGGATACCTACAGTTGTTTCTACCGATGTGCTTAGCGAAAAAAACGGAATCGGCGGCTTTGTAACGCCCAGAGAAATCGACAAAATTTCAGAGTTGGGAGCTAAATTTATCGGAATGGGCATAAACACCTGTTTGCAAAAGAATATGGACGCTTCGGAGCTGTACACCCTTGTGGGATAATATTTGTATATAATTCATATATATAACTATATTATAACATTATATGTGGTGTGAAAAAATGAAAAAGTCTGTTACAAAGTTGATTGCTAATATATTGTCCGTTGTGCTCCTTGTTGTTTTGTGTTTGAATTTTTCGCCTTTTTTAGGTGAACGAATAAACGGTATTTCGTCATTGCTGGCCTCGGCATCTTCACCGGACAGCATTCTTACCGATAAAAAGTCAAATATTTCCGCTGATAATTTAAAGCCGAAAACAGATAATACTACCACGGCATCCGACGACGCACGGCAGGCGATGCACGCAATCATTCCTAAGGACAGCGATGGAGATAGCAAAATTACAGAAACGCCTGCCGATATAAAAAAGCTGATGTCAGCAGAAAAGAAAAAAAATTCAAAATCAAAAGCAATCGGAAAGACCAGTGAGCAGGCATACGGCGGCGGAGGTGCGATTTTGACCTGTGGAAATATTCAGGTTCAGAGCAAAATACCTACCTCGTTTTATAAGCCTGACTTGTCGGCCTTGCTCAAAGAGGGCACGGATTTGGAAATATCGGACAAATCTGAGCCAACGATTTTGGTTTATCATTCTCACACAACAGAGGCTTACTCGCTGTTGGATGTCGGTTATTATACAAAAGCCGACTCGCGCTCCGACAAATCGTCGCAGAATATGGTACGAGTCGGCGATGACTTAGTGGCATATCTTGAAAAGGCTGGATTTAATGTTATCCACGACAGAAAAATACACGATGTGGATTATAACAAGTCCTACGACAGTTCACGAGAAGTAGTTGAATATTATTTAGAAAAATATCCAACCATAGAGGTGACGATAGATGTACACCGAGATGATATTACATTCAAAAACAAGACAAAAATAAAACCGACAACAAAGGTTAACGGGAAAAAAGCTGCACGGATGATGATAATTTCGGGTTGCGAATACGGCAAGGTTAAAAATTTCCCGGATTGGAAAGAAAATTTGAAGTTTGATTTGCAGGTTCAAAAATATATGTGCGATACATATTCCGACTTAATGCGTCCTATTTTGTTCGGCGAAAGAAAATATAATATGTACGAAACTCACTATTCTTTTTTGTTAGAAATAGGAACAGATGCGAATACTTTGGATGAAGCGTGTTACTCGGCCCGACTTTTTGGTAAGGGCTTAGGTGATATGCTGAACAAAAATTATGTAAAAAAACAATAGGATAATTAAATGAAAAAAAGAATTATACCGAAAATTCTGTTTGCAGCCACCATTATTTTGTCATTGGGTATAGGTGTTGCATACTATAACACAAGTACACTCGGCTATGACAATGCAAACATTATTTCGTTTGATGAAGAAAAAGTGAATATTTTTGATTATGAAATAAGATATGAAAATATAAAAAAAGCAGAGGAAAAAATAAAAGATTTGATGAACGATGATTTTATTGTAATATAGTTAAATATAGATTCAAAACTACATAATGTAGGATACATCAAGCGCACAGGTGACTTCCAACTATATATTGTGCATATGCGCAATGGCTACAGCCACAAAACGCACGGCAGGGTGTGAATAAAGATGAATTTTTTGAAAAAAGGTGTTGACAAAGGGGGAAAGATTTGGTATTATGGCTAAGCCGTCACGA
>URJF01000148.1 GCA_900548085.1 uncultured Oscillospiraceae bacterium
TGTTTGTTCCGCCTAAATCAATTCCTATAGTGTACATAATGTATATCCCCTTTTTGTTATTTATGAATTATTCCAAATTTCAAGCTCTTTATCGTTCGGCTCAATATCCTCCATACCGAGCGAATGCATAAGCTCCTTTGCACCATTGTAGCCCATCTTCTTTTGGCGGTTATTCATAGCCGCCGTCTCGACAATGACTGCAAGGTTACGACCCGGAGTAATAGGCACTGTGATAACCGGCACCTTTACATCCAAAATCTTAGCATATTCATTATCCAAACCCAAACGGTCATAAGCCTTTGTGGCATCCCACTCCTCGAGCTGAATAATCATATCTATTTTTTCCTGAGACTTAACGGCACCCATACCAAAGATGCGGCGAGCATTGATAATGCCTATACCTCTAAGCTCAATAAAGTGACGAATGTTACTGGGTGATGAACCCTCGAGGGTTGTGTCGTTAACTCGTCTGATTTCTACAGCATCATCGGCAATAAGTCGGTGACCACGCTTGATGAGCTCGATAGCGGTCTCACTCTTACCTGCTCCGCTTTCGCCGACGATAAGCACGCCCTCACCGTAAACTTCTACCAAAACACCGTGGCGGGTTATACGAGGTGCAAGCTCTCTGTTAAGAAAACCGATAATGGACGCCAAAAACGGCGAAGTTTCCTCATTTGTACGCAGGAGCGGAACCCGGTATTTTTTGCAAGCGTCATATAGATAATCGGGAATCTCAAGTCCTCGTGTTACAACAGCGGCAGCCGGATGCAGTCCCAACCAGCAGCCCAATGCTTTCTCTCGCTTTTCGTCTGTCATATTAAGCAAAAAGCCGAACTCTGTCCAACCCAAAATCTGAAGCCTTAGCGGATCAAAATAGTCCGTGTAGCCCGTCATAACTATACCGGGACGGTTCACCTCATTAGTGATAATTTGGATTTCGTTAGCCGGTTTTGGACAATAGACTATCTCGAGATTATGGCGTTCTATTATTTTTTCTAATGTTACAAAATACTGTTCTGACATAGATTCACCCCGATAACCGTATTCAAATTTTATTATATATTATATTGCCCTCATTATCAAGTAAAAAGTTTATATAATGAACACAATTTGTAATTTACATTAAGGTACAGCTATGATATAATTGTACCAAACAAATTTAGGAGCAAAATTATGAACAGCAAACTAAAAATTGCTATAGGTACAGAAGCGTTTCCGCCCACCATTGACGGCATTAGCACTGTAGCAAAATGCTATGCGGATATCATAAATGCAAGTGACGATATGGGTGAGGCTGTTATCGTTACGCCGAAAAACCCTAACCAAGAGGACTACAAATATCCATACGAGATTTATCGTTACAAGAGTCTGTTCACTTTTGGCGAGGGATACCCTGTGGGATGGCCGTTCAAAAAGGAGTTTGCACTGGATATAATCGCAAAGGATTTTGATATTCTGCACTCTCACTGCCCTATCGCAACCAGCTATTTTTTCAGAAGAATAAACAGACTGCACCGTATTCCTCAGGTGCTGACATATCACACCAAATACGAATACGATTTTGAAAACAGAATACCGACTTTGGCGATAAAACACAGAGCATACGGATTTTTGCTCAACAACATAAAAAGTGCCGATGAGGTATGGGTTACAAGCAAAGGAACTGCCGACTCTCTGCGAAAAGTAGGATACGAGGGCGACTATGTAGTCATGCCAAACGGATGCGACCTGCCAATTTCTGACTTTACCGACGACGAAAGAAATATGATTAGGCGCAAGCACAATATACCTGCCGATGTTCCGGTGCTGATATTTGTGGGCAGAATGATGTGGTACAAAAACATTAAACTCATTCTTGACGCCTGCAAAATAATGAAAGACGACGGCAAGGACTATCGTATGATTATGATAGGAATGGGTCCCGAAGAAGCGGCAATAAAGAAATACACAAAAAAGCTGCTGCTGGACGACAAGGTTATCTTCACAGGTCAGCTGTATGACCGGCACGAACTCCAAATCTATTACAGTTGTGCCGACCTGCTTGTATTCCCCTCTATATTTGATACAAACGGTCTTGTGGTCAGAGAAGCTGCAGCAAGCTCAACACCGTCGCTCTTAGTAGACGGCAGCTGTGCCGCCGAAGGTATTAAAGACGGCGAAACAGGATTCCTATGCTTTGAGTCTGCTCACAGCATAGCAAGGACTATCGAAAAGATATTGCCAAACAAAGATTTGATGAACAGAGTAGGAAAAAATGCACAAAACAATATTTATATTTCCTGGGAGGACTCTGTAAAAAAAGCATACGACCGATACCAAGTGGTCATAGACAATTTCAACAGCAAACCCCACGACAAATACAAATACTAAACTGCACAAACAAAAAAGCAACACAATCAACTAAATGATTTGTGTTGCTTTTATTTTTACGTTGATGTTATATTTCGTGTCTGTTTTTAACCTTGATACGCTCCATAGCACGAGCAAGGTTAGCCTGAGACTGAAGGTGCTCCAAAACAGATTGTTTCTGCCGCAATTCTTCCTCAGCACGCTCTTTTGCTTCTTCCGCTCTGCGCTTGTCAATCTCTTCCGGCAATTCTACAGAGAGACACACAAGTGCAGCCACATTGTCGAAAAACTCCAAAAATCCCGAGCCTACAAAAGCCTCGATTTTAGAGCCGTCCGGCTTTTTGATTGTCATTTCGCCAAACTCGATAGGCGCAACGGTATTCTCGTGATTAGCAAGAAATCCGCACAATCCGTCGTCGGCAACAGGCACAATCAAGCTTTCGCACTCGTCGTCAAAAAACACCTTGTTGGAGGCAACGACTTTTAACTTAAAAGTGTTCATATGCTCACCTCGTTACAGGGTTTTTGCTTTTTCGACAGCGTCATCAATAGTGCCGACATTAAAGAATGCAGCCTCCGGAAGATCATCAACTTCGCCGTCAACGATTGCCTTAAAGCCTCTGATAGATTCCTTAAGCGGAACATAAACACCCTTGATACCGGTAAAGGTTTCGGCAACATGGAAAGGCTGTGACAAGAATTTTTCAATCTTTCTTGCACGATAAACAGCCTGCTTATCTTCATCCGAAAGTTCTTCCATACCGAGAATAGCGATAATATCCTGCAACTCCTTATACTTTTGGAGATACTCCTGAACCTTACGGGCAACCTCATAGTGCTCCTCACCCACAACATCTGCCTCGAGGATACGAGAGTTAGACTCAAGTGGGTCAACAGCAGGATAAATACCCTTTTCTACTATCTTACGAGAAAGTACGGTAGTAGCGTCCAAGTGGGCGAAAGTAGTAGCCGGAGCAGGGTCGGTAAGGTCGTC
>URJF01000149.1 GCA_900548085.1 uncultured Oscillospiraceae bacterium
GTAATCGTCCGTAAGAGACATAGTAAAATCGCCGTCAAGCTTTGACATCACGGCAGTTATTTTGCCGTCAACGACTTGACGATAAAATGATGCGAAATTATAAGCAGTGCCATAGGACTGAAGGAGAGCAAAAATTCTCACAGTAAATATGTCATTTTCTTTCCAATCGGAAAGCTGTTCTTTATTTTCAATTTTTTCTATCATAAAACATTAAATTCAATAACTTTCTTGTATTTTCTATATCTGATTTTTTAACCACACTTGCGGCAGAATGGATATATCTCGACGGGATTGATATTGCAATAACCCGTGCACCTTTTCCTCCGGTTTGAATTGAGCCCGCATCATTGCCGCCGGCAACGGCCGTCTTAGTTTGGCACGGAATATTGTTTTTGACAGCTAAATCTCTGACCGCTCTGTAATATTCTTTGTCATAAATCGTTCTGCCATCCATAAACGAGACAACAGGACCGTCGCCGAGAACACAAACTCGGTCAAGACCGCTGACGCCGTCTAAATCTGCGGCAGTAGTGGATTCGAGAACAACAGCAACATCAGCACCGACTATATACGAAGTACAAGCAGAACCTCTAAGCCCTACCTCCTCCTGCACATTGAAGCAAAAGGTCATATCGTACTTTAGGTCACTCTTAATCATGTCAATCATAAGCATACAGCCTATTCTGTCATCAAGAGCTTTAGATTTAATATAACCGTTGCCGAACTCGTAATAATCGCTGTCAAAATAAGCAAAGTCTCCAATGCTGACCAAAGATTCCGCCTCTTTTTTAGAGGTAGCACCGATATCAATAAGCATTTTGTCAAAGTCGGGACAAGTGTCACGCTCTGACTTTTCGAGCAAATGAAATGCTTTATCAGCTATTACACCGGAAACGGAATTATCTCCCACCGTCACAACACGGTCAAGGCAAACATTAGGGTTAATTCCGCCCACAGTCGAAAATCTAAGATAGCCGTCTTCGGTAATACCTGTAATAATAAAACCGACCTCATCCATATGAGCGTTTATGCTAATCTTTTTATTTGGGGTAATTCTGCCCTTTTTTGTGGCAATAATTGAGCCTAACGAGTCAACAGTGTATTCACAATAATCCTTAATCTCGGAGATAATATAATCCCTAACCTTGTTCTCATCGCCAGAAGTACCGTTCAGCAAGCACAAAGTCTTAAGCATCTTTTTCACCAACCTTTGACAGAATGTATTTTGCAATTAAATCAGCAGTATTTTCTACATCGCTGACATCTACCACTTCTACCGGAGAGTGCATATATTTTTCGGGAATAGACACAAGTCCTGTTTTTACTCCTCCATATGCAGTGGTAATAACATCGGCATTAGTGCCCGTATGTCCTCCGCCCATAACCTCACGCTGATAAGGTATGTTGTTTGTTTCGGCTACATCACAAAGTTCTTTGCTCATTATATGAGAAAGTATGGGAGAAAAACCTACCATTGGTCCCTTGCCTATTTCGCCGCAATCCGATGGCTTACAAAAAGGAGTGTAACCAAATGACACATCAACAGAAATTGCTTCGTCAATATCCTTGCTCCATGTACCGATTTTCGCACCTCTTGTGCCGACTTCTTCTTGAGTTGAAAACATAAGTGTGATTTTTGCATTAGCATTTTTTAGCTTTTCTGCAGCAAGAATAACAGCGCACACTCCGCTCCTGTCGTCAAGGACAGATGATGTAATCATATTGCCGGCAAGTTGCATAAAGTTGTGCTTAAATATAATACGGTCTCCGGAATGAATAATTTTTTCGGCATCTGTTTTAGGCATACCGATATCAATGGAAATATCGTCAAGCTCAGGAACTTTTTTAGCATTATCGCCTTTTTGGAGATGAGGCGGCAACGTAGAAATAACACCCGGAACTCTTTCATCACCCAAAACAACAACTTCTGAGGCCGCCAGCATACGACGGTCAATACCTCCGCATTTATCGACCTTAACAAATCCGTCGTCGCTGATGCCCTTTACAATCATACCGATTTCATCCATATGGGCATCAAGCAAAAAGTGAGTTCCCTCTCCAAAGGTACAGTAAACATTGTTCATATTGTCGGTCGTAACATCACCCATAGACGAAACAATATCAATAATAGTTTTTTGTATTTCTTCTTCTGCACCGCTGACACCGGCAGCGGAAGTAAGTTTCTTCAATAATTCTACAGTATCCATAAAAACCTCTGACTAAAATTTATTTACTAAATCCTTAAACGCCCGTCCTCTGTACTCAAATGTTTTGAATTGGTCGAACGCAGGGCAAGCAGGACAGAGAGAAACAATATCGCCGCTTTGTGCAGCATTCTTTGCCTCAATCAAAGCCTCCGGCATTGTATCCTTCATAATAATCTTTAGACCGCTGTCCTTATAGTTTCCATCCGCTACAACAGTGTCATATATTTTTTTGGCTGTCGCTCCGTTAAGGACAAGCACCTTAACATACTTCAAGATATATGGCACCATTTCACTCATATCATTGCCTTTATCGGAGCCGCCCATAATGACTACAATTTTTTTGCCAAAAGCCTTCAGTCCGCTGATGACACGGGACGGAGAGGTAGCGATTGAATCATTGTAGTATCTTACGCCGTCAAATTCTCTGACAAATTCTATTCTGTGCTCAACACCGCCGAAGGTGTCGGCAACATAACGGATAGTATCTACATCTACCATATCCCAAATTGCAGAAATGGCAGTACAATAATTTTCGATATTATGGTCGCCGGGGATTTTGATATGACTCTTATTCATAACAAAAGTTTTTGTTCCGTTTTCGACAAAATATATATCGCCATTATCGTCCATAAAGGCACCATTATCCACCGGGTGTTTAATGCTGAACTGATAAAAATGCCCTCTGACATCATATCGCATATCGTGGTATACCCTGTGACCGATTGAATAATCACAATCTGCATTGAGTACAGTACGCTGATTTGAATTTTGATAAATAAGAATATTACGCTTTGCATCTACATATTCATCAAGATTTACATGGTGGTCCTGATGAGTACACTCAATATTGGTGACCACAGCCACATCAGGCTTTGACACCAAATTGCCCATAGTCAAAAGCTGGAAAGAACTGAGTTCAACCACTGCAATATCATTTTCTGTTATCTCATCCAAAGCCGGCATCAAGGCTTTGCCTATATTACCGCCAAGGAAAACATTATATCCCTGCTTTTTAAGCATTTCGGAAATCAAGGTCGTGGTAGTTGTTTTTCCGTTAGAACCGGTAACAGCTATAATCTTAGACGGACAGTAATTGAAGAAAACTTCCATTTCTGTGGTTACGATCTGTCCCCTGC
>URJF01000150.1 GCA_900548085.1 uncultured Oscillospiraceae bacterium
AATGTTATCCCACAGACCATCTGCGTTTTTGTTTCCGCTTCTGCCTGCCATAACATTAGTATCAATATATACCGGATATACAGGATCACAGATAGCAACCTTGTTGTCTACGGAAAAAATGTCGCCTATGTTGCCGCAGTCACTCTTCGCACCGTCGGAAAGAAAAATTTCGTCCTTTTGGATATCTATTCCTCTGTCTGTATAGTCGTTCTTCTGTATAGCGTCCAAAATGAAGTCGTAGCCGTACTCAGGCGGATAGCCACGGAATGTTTCCTCGTGAGCCATTTCGTCCACTGCTTTGTGCATAGCGTCGATTACTGCCGGAGCAAGAGGCTTTGTTACATCACCGATGGAAAGACGAATAACGTCCTTGTCGGGATGAGCAGCCTGATATTCTCTCTGCTTTTTTGCTACAGTAGAGAAAAGATAGCTCGACTCAATCTTCAAAAAATTGTCGTTGATTTTCATATCTTAAACCTCCAAATTTGTTTACATATCTATTTCGCCGAAGAAAGAATATTCGGCAGGACCAGTCATAAAGACGCTGTCGCTCTCATTACCGGACCACTCTATTTTTAGGTCACCGCCGATTAGGTGAATTGTTACTTCATTGTCGGTGAGACCGTTTTTTATTGCTGCAACTGCAGTAGCACATGAGCCTGTTCCGCAGGCGAGGGTTTCGCCTGTTCCACGCTCATATACACGCATCTCTATGTTGTTTTTGTCTATTATTTTAGCAAATTCTGCATTGACTTTTTTAGGAAAAACTTCTGTGTTGCCCTCAAAAATTGCACCGTATCTGTTTAGATCAAAATCTATTGGGTGCTCATCAATGAACATTACTGCATGTGGGTTGCCCATAGATACGCAGGTCATATAAAAATCTCTGCCGTCTGTAGTGATTTTTTTATTAACAGTTTCGTCCGTGTCGCTGTTTACGGGTACTTCGGATGACTTAAGCATCGGTGTACCCATATCTACTCTGGCACCATAAACCTCGCCGTTATCTCTAATGATTAGGTCGATTATCTTAACTTTGCCCATTGATTCGATAGTGAAGTGAGTTTTGTCTGTATAGCCTTTGTCATAAACATATCTCGCTACGCATCTGATAGCGTTGCCGCACATCTCTGCTCTGGAACCATCGGCATTGTACATTACCATCTCAAAGTCTGCTGCAGTCCCTTTTTTTATCAGCACGAGACCGTCGCCGCCTACGCCGAAATGACGGTCGGCAAGTTTGATAGCCGCCTCGCTTTCATTTTCTACCTTTTCGCAAAAGCAGTCTATGTACACATAGTCGTTGCCACAGCCTTGCATCTTTATAAATTTCATACTATCACCTGTCGTTATTGCTCAAAATTAGATATGATTTCTTTTGCTAATTCGTTTATTTTTTTGCCTCGGCGCATACTTTCGCTTTGCAGATATTTATGAGCCTGCATCTCGGACATATTGTCCGTGCTCATCAGTATCGCCTTTGCATTTGATATGCAGTCATAGTCATCTCTGTCTCTGTTTGTTAATGATGTTTTGGAGGTCATCAGCACTTCTACCGTTCGCAAAAATTCGCTGCGGTCGAGGGGGAGAGGGAGACTGATAAGGTTGCCCATATAGTTTTCGCTGCCCGACTTGCACAGTGCTACCACATCAAACCCCGAGGGGAGTCTGTCTGCAAGTATTCCTGCACCCATATCTCGCAAAATGGAGGCGCACACTATTACTCCGCCCTTCATGTCTGCGGCGATAGCCAACACGCTGGCACCTGTGGCACAGACATAGCTGACATGTATTCCGTCGCTTTCCAAAACATTGCGGAGCTGCATAGCAGTTTCTTTTATGGGATATGCGATTATGACTGTTTTCATACCTTTCCCGACTCCGTTTCTAATTAGATATATTATAGCATAATACCGATAATAGTGGCAATAGCAAATATAAATTTTTTCATTATTATTTGTCGAATACTGAAACTATCAAAAGCACTGTTTCTTGTAACAAAGTGCACAGAAATTGATTTTTTTCGACAATTTCTTGTAACAAAATAACCAAAAAACACTTGAATTGAGCACTGATGCGTGTTATTATAAGTACATAGTGTGTTACTGCACCCAAATAAGCGGTTGTTTTCGGTTGATCATTATTTCCCACCGATTACAAAAGCGGAAAGGTTACGGATAATTTTATGTCAGAAATAAAGGAAGAATACCAACTCCCTATATATCTGTTCCACGACGGTACTAACTATAAGGCATACGAATTCTTCGGCGTTCATAAGATAGAAGGAGGAGCATATGCCTTCAGAGTTTGGGCGCCGCACGCAGAGGCGGTCAGCGTCGTCGGAGATTTTAACGATTGGGACGAAAAGGCCAATAGTTGTCTGCCGATTTCTTCGGGAATTTGGGAAGCGGTTATAGATGAAGCAAAGGTTTTTGATTGCTACAAATATGCTGTCACAACCAAAGACGGCAGGGTGTTGTACAAGTCAGACCCGTATGCCGTTCATCAAGAGACTCGCCCCGGTACCGGCTCAAAGGTTTATGAGCTCGATGATTACAAATGGCACGACAAAAATTGGCAGACCGAGCGCAGCGAAAGCAATGTTCTCGAAAAGCCGGTTAATATTTATGAGGTTCATTTCGGTTCATGGAAGCAGCATGACGACGGCAATTTCTTAACTTACAGAGAAATGGCTAAAGAGCTTGTACCTTATGTAAAGGATATGGGCTACACCCATATTGAACTTTTGCCCATTATGGAGTATCCCTTTGACGGCTCATGGGGATATCAGGTTACTGGCTATTTTGCCGCAACCTCCCGTTATGGATTGCCCGAGGATTTGATGTATTTTATAGACACTTGCCACAAAAACGGTATCGGTGTTATTTTGGACTGGGTTCCTGCCCATTTTCCAAAGGACGCTCACGGACTCTATGAGTTCGACGGCGAGTGCTGCTACGAATATTCGGATTTGAAAAAAGGCGAACATAAGGAATGGGGCACGAGAGTTTTTGATTACGAAAAGAATGAGGTAAAATCATTCCTTATCTCCTCTGCATTCTATTGGATAGAAAAGTTCCACTTTGACGGACTTCGTGTAGATGCCGTTGCGTCGATGCTTTATCTCGACTATGGAAGAGAGGAAGGTCAATGGACACCAAATAAAAACGGCGGCAGAGAAAATTTGGAGGCTGTGGATTTCTTCCGTCAGCTGAATTCCACAATGTTCAGCGTGATATCTTTTTCTGCCAGAATCTCTTTTGCCACAGCCAAAACCTCAGCGTGCGGCGTGGGGGACGCAGCAACGGAGACGGTT
>URJF01000151.1 GCA_900548085.1 uncultured Oscillospiraceae bacterium
AGGCATTATTCCTTACCTCCCATCATGTCTATGAATTTATCAAAAATAAATCTTGTATCGTGCGGTCCACTGCAAGCCTCAGGGTGAAACTGTACCGAGAACGCTTTTTTATCCTCATAGTCTACACCCTCACAGGTGCCGTCATTAGCGTTTATGTATGAAACTTTGCCGCCTGCTGCCTCTATTGTTTCATTCACTACAGCGTAACCGTGGTTTTGGGAAGAAATGTATGTTCTGCCCGATTCGAGATTTTTCACAGGCTGATTTACACCTCTGTGACCGTATTTCAGCTTAGTAGTCTTTCCACCCATGGCAAGAGCTAAAAGCTGATGTCCGAGACAAATTCCGAACATAGGTACTTTGCCGATTAGCTTTTTCAATTCTTCTACTATTTCGGTATTTTCGCTAGGGTCACCGGGGCCGTTGGACAGCATAATTCCGTCCAATCCCAGTTTAAGTATATCCTCGGCCTTTGTGTTGTAGGGCATTACCGCTACATTACAGCCTCGCTTGTTAAGTTCTCTGACAATGTTCTTTTTTGCACCAAAATCCAACAGTACCACATTGTACTTGTGGTTGTCGCTGGGTATAAGCTGCGGCTTCTCTGCCGATACGCTCTTAACTGCGTCAACTATTTTGTATTCCTTGATTTTCTCATAGTCGGCATTTTTTGGGTTTGTGGTGATGAATGCGTTCATAACACCGCTTTCACGGATGATTTTTGTTAACTCTCTCGTATCCACACCGTATACACCGGGAATATCATTTTCCTTTAAGAAAGTGTCCAAATCCTCGTCACACCTAAAGTTTGACGGTTTGTCGCACTTTTCTCTAACGATATATGCGCTGACATAAGGTTTGTTGCTTTCCTTGTCCTCATTGATTATTCCGTAATTTCCGATAAGCGGAAATGTTTGAATAACGATTTGACCGTAGTAGCTTGGATCTGTCAGAGTTTCGATATATCCGCACATACCGGTAGTGAATACAAGCTCGCCGATAATTTCCTTCGTTGCGCCAAAGCTGTATCCCTTGAATGTCTGACCGTTTTCGAGACAAATATACACTTCTTGTTCCATAAATCTGTATTTCTTTCTTTAGTCTGCCAAAAGCTTTACAAGTACAGCATTTTGTGCATGAAGTCTGTTCTCTGCTTCGTCAAAGATTTCGTCAGCGTGAGCTTCAAATACTTTTGCCGTTATTTCTTCCTCACGGTGAGCGGGGAGACAGTGGAGCACCATTGCGTCATCCTTAGCAACATCCATAACCGCATCATTGATTTGGTAGTCTTTAAAGATTTTTTCTCTTGCTGCCTTTTCGTCTTCCTGTCCCATTGATGCCCAAACATCTGTGTATAGAATATCTGCATCTTTTGCACAAGCGAGAATGTCATCTGAGCAGGTGAATTTTCCGTTTTCTTCTGCCCATTTCATAATTTCTGCATCGGGTTTGTAGTCGTTAGGGCAGGCGATAGCACATTCCATTCCCATTGTGATTGCACCTACAATAAGGCTGTTTGCCATATTGTTTCCGTCGCCGATAAAGCAGAATTTAAGACCGTCAAAACTCTTTTTGTATTCTCTGATTGTCATAAGGTCAGCTAATACTTGACAGGGGTGACAGTAGTCGGTGAGTCCGTTTATAATCGGGATTGAGCCGTATTTTGCCAAATCCTCAACTTCTTTTTGCTCAAATGTTCTTATCATAATTCCGTCGAGATAGCGAGAGAGAACTCTTGCTGTATCTTGCACCGGTTCACCTCTGCCTATCTGCAAGTCTCTGTTAGAGAGAAACAGTGCCTGTCCGCCTAACTGATACATACCTGTCTCAAAGCTGACTCTTGTTCTTGTGCTGCTCTTTTGGAATATCATACCCAGAGTTTTGCCTTTAAGATGATGATGCTCAATTCCGTTGTGATTTTCGTATTTGAGCTGATCAGCAAGGTTGAGTATGTCGAGTATTTCGGATTTGTCTAAGTCTTTTAGTTTAAGCAAGTGTTTCATTTTCAATTACCTCTTTTAAAATATTAAGTCCTTCATTCATTTCACCGAATGAGATGTTAAGAGCAGGGAGCAGTCTCACTTTGTTTTTGTGGGCGGTCAGTACCAACAGTCCTTTTTCTAAACATTCGTTAGCAATTTTTCCTGCATCCTTATTTGTGCTTATTCCTATCATCAGTCCTTTTCCGCTGATGTCGTTTACATTTTTAATTTTTGATATTTCATTTCTCAGATATTCGCTCTTAGCCTTTACCCCTGCGAGAAAGTCATCGTCTATTCTCTCCACTATGTTGATAGCTCCTGCGGCAGCTATAGGATTTCCGCCAAATGTTGAGCCGTGACTGCCTGCGGTAACATGGTCGGCTACTTTTTCTCCGAATAGCACGGCACCCATGGGCAATCCTCCTGCAAGTCCCTTTGCTGTAGAAACAATATCCGGAGTAATTCCAAAGTTTTCATAGGCAAAATATTTTCCCGTTCTGCCGTTTCCGGTCTGCACCTCGTCAACTACCATAAGAATGTCTTTTTCTTTTGCTGTTTTTGCGATTTCATCCACAAATTCTTGAGTAAGGTCATTTACTCCGCCTTCACCCTGTATGCATTCAAACATTATTGCGCATACATCATCAGTGACTAATTTGTTCAGCTCGGCACAGTCGTTAGGTGTGCAATATTTGAAACCGGAAGTAAACGGTCCGAACATAGTGTGAAACTCATCTTGACCGGTTGCGGCGAGAGTAGTAATTGTTCTTCCGTGAAAAGAATCTTTTAGTGTGATAATGGTGCTTCTTCCGTCACCGTATTTATCATAGCTGTATTTTCTGGCGAACTTGATTGCTCCTTCGTTTGCTTCTGCACCCGAATTGCCAAAGAACACTTTTTTCATACCTGTTTTTTTACACAACAGCTCTGCCAATTTTGCACAAGGTGCTGTGTAGTACAAATTGCTTGTGTGTTGCAGCTCATCAAGCTGCTTTTTTACAGCTTCTTTCCACTCTTCGTCGCAGATACCGAATGCAGTTACACCGATACCCGAGCCAAAGTCGATATATTTTTTGCCTTCTTCATCATACAGGGTTGAGCCCTTGCCTTCCTTAAGGCAAACATTGAACCTGCCGTATGTATGAGCGACATATTTGTTATCAGTTTCTTTTGTGTTCATGCTTTCTCCTATCTGCTCCTAAACATTGTTCCCATACCTTCATCAGTAAGAAGCTCCATGAGTATGGAGTGAGGAACTCTGCCGTCAATAATAAATGCCTTTTTGCATCCGTCA
>URJF01000152.1 GCA_900548085.1 uncultured Oscillospiraceae bacterium
CCGACCTGTGTGATGTTGTGGGACAAAAGCATCTTTTGACCCCGGGAAAAGCGCTGTACAATATGATAGAAAACGGCGAGGTGCCTAACCTAATATTCTACGGACCGTCGGGAGTAGGCAAAACTACCGTGGCATCAATAATAGCTAACAAAACCAAGCGTGCTCTGCGTAAGCTGAACGGTACTAATGCCTCCACGCAGGATATAAAGGATATTGTGGCTGAGATAGGTACATTCACTGCGCCTAACGGAATTTTGCTCTATCTCGATGAAATACAATATTTCAATAAGAGACAGCAGCAGAGCCTTTTGGAATATATCGAAAACGGAAAAATAACATTGATTGCTTCCACTACGGAAAATCCGTATTTTTATGTTTACAGTGCTATACTCAGTCGTTCTACCGTGTTTGAGTTTAAGACCGTAGACGCCGAAGATGTTGTGCCTGCCGTAAAGCGAGGATTTGAATTTTTAGAAAAAGAAAACAATATCACCATAGAATGTGAGTCCGGCGTGTACGAAAAGATAGCCGTAGGCTGTGGCGGAGATGTGCGAAAAGCACTTAATTGCGTTGAAAATTGTTGTTTTGCATCTCCTACGGAGGATAACAAAAAGATTGTCACCCTGGAGACTGCCTCCGAGCTTGTACAAAAATCCGCTATGCGCTACGACCGTGACGGAGATGAGCACTATGATATCGTTTCTGCTTATCAAAAGAGTATGAGAGGCTCTGACCCGGATGCTGCATTGCACTATCTTGCTCGACTTTTGGATGCGGGGGATTTGCCGTCCGCTTGCCGCAGACTTGCAGTTTGTGCCAGTGAGGATGTGGGACTCGCCAATCCGCAGATTATTCCCATAGTAAAAGCGGCTGTGGATACTGCTATGGTGGGATTGCCCGAGGCAAGACTGCCGCTGGCAGATGCTGTTGTACTGGTTGCTCTCAGCCCTAAGTCCAACAGTGCCCACGATGCAATAAATGCAGCTATGGCGGATGTTCAGCGTGGCAATTACGGCCCTATCCCACGCCAACTGCAAAACAAGCACTTCGACGGCGAGGATGCAGAGGTTAAGGGGCAGCATTATATTTACCCCCACGATTGTCCTAATCATTGGACTTATCAGCAGTATTTGCCGGATAAAATAAAGGACAAAAAATATTATGAGTTCGGCCCTAACAAGACCGAACAGGCTTATAAAAAATATTGGCAGACCATAAAAGGAAACAAGAATGACTAAAAAGCAAAGAGTACTCAATGCAATAGAGGTGCTGAAAAAAGAATATCCCGACGCCTTGTGCTCGCTGAATGCCTCAAATGCGTTTGAGCTTTTGGTTGCTGTCAGGCTTTCTGCACAGTGTACAGATGCGAGAGTAAATCTTGTTACGCCGGCGTTGTTTGAAAAATATAAAACCCTTGATGATTATGCTAATGCCGACCTTCAGGATGTAGAAAACCTAATCAGATCCTGCGGATTTTATAAAAACAAGGCCGCTTCTATTATAGGTATGGCACAAAAGATAAGAGATGATTTCGGCGGCAGAGTACCCGACACAATAGAGAAATTGATTACCCTCCCCGGAGTCGGCAGAAAGACAGCAAATCTTATTGTGGGCGATGTGTATCATAAGGAGTCCATAGTGGTGGATACTCATATGATACGCATATCCAATCGTATCGGTTTGGTTTCTACCAAAGATCCACACAAGATTGAACTTGAACTGAAAAAGATTGTTCCCTCTGAGGAAGGCAGTGACTTTTGTCACCGTATCGTGCTTTTCGGCAGAGATATCTGCTCCGCACGAAAGCCATTGTGTGACGGTTGCCCTATGGAATTTAATTGTAAAAAAATCGGAGTAAAGTGATGAATAAAGAAAATGTTATTTTGATAGGTATGCCCGGTTCAGGAAAATCCACCTGCGGGGTCCTTGCCGCAAAATTTTTGCTTAAAAATTTTTATGACACCGACTTGCTTATTCAGTCTCGGGAGAATGCTAAGCTGCAGGATATAATCGACACAAAGGGTATAGATTATTTTCTTAAGGCAGAGGAGGACGCTATCCTCAGCATAAATCTCAATGCAACGGTTATCGCCACAGGCGGTTCTGTTGTCTATTCCGAAAAAGCTATGGAGCATCTCAAAAAAATGGGCAAGATTGTCTATCTTCATTTAGGCTATGGCTCCATGTGCGACAGAATAAAGAATATTGCCACACGAGGCGTAGTTGTCAGAGAGGGTAATTCTCTCAGAGATATGTATGATGAGCGACTTCCGCTGTACGAAAAGTATGCAGATTGCACCATTATTTGCGATGGCAACACGGTAGAACAAACCGCACAGATTATAGCCGAAACAGTGACTATTGATAAATAAAAGTTTAGATGTGATAAATCCGATAACAAACAGCAATGTTGTTATCGGATTTTTGCTAAATTCAACAAATACACGACAGAATTGACTGATGAGTCTATTTATGATAAAATAATGATGAAATCAATATAATAAAATCTTAGTTAGGAGGTTGTTTTATGAAAAAAGTAAAAAAATATTCATCCGTCTTCTTAGCGGCAGTTATGTCGGTTGTGATGATGCTTGCATTTCCGCAGGCGGCTTTCGCCAAAGAAAACCAAACCTATAGCCAAAAAGTTGATGGCATAACATATACCTATATCGTCGCAAAAGACAAAGCTAAGATAGTTCAAATCAAAGGAAAGAAAAAGAAAAAAATCTCTGTTCCGTCAAAACTTGGTAAATATCACGTTTTGGAGATAGGAGCACTCGTATTCGGTGACGAGGAATTTTCCTATGATGCAGATACAATAGTGCTTCCGGATACCGTCACCACTATAGATGGAAGTGCTTTTTACAATTCCGAAGTGAAAAACATTCATTTCGGCTCATCAATGAAAAACTTTAAGGACGGCGCTCTCACAAAAATGTATGCCGTGAAAAAGATTACTGTCAGCAAAAAGAATAAGTATTTTACCGTGTCTAAAGGCGTACTTTATAACAAGACTAAGACTAAACTCGTTAAGTATCCTACAGCACAAAAATCAAAGTCATATTCGGTGCCGTCGACAGTAAAAACCATTGGCTACGGTGCGTTTTCAACTTCAAATTATTTGGAAGAAATAAAGTTGCCGAAGTCGGTTACAAAGATAGAGTCGAGTGCCTTTGAGGGATGCGGAAAACTCAGACTTGCAAAAATGCCTAAAGCTCTAAAATCAATAGGTGACTATGCCTATGCTGAGACTGATATCGGCTCGG
>URJF01000153.1 GCA_900548085.1 uncultured Oscillospiraceae bacterium
GTTTGTGCAGTTCCGCCTGCCTCTCTCAGTATGAGAGTAGCACCTGCCCAGTCCCAAGGCCTCAGTATCATCTCAAAATACAGGTCCGCTTTGCCTGCCGCAACATAGCATATGTCGAGTGCAGCCGCCCCGCCCCGCCTGATTTCCAGTGATTTGTAGAAAACATCCTCGGCAATAGTAAATGTTTTGTGACCTAACTCTCTGTCGTACGGACAGGTTCCAAAAAGCACAAGGCTTTCTTCGAGATTGCAGTCGCTGACGCTTATTTTCTTTCCGTTCATATAGGCACCCTTGCCCTTTTCGGCATAATATATGTTGTTCAAATCCGGATCGAGAACAACACCTATATACAATTCCTTGTCCTTGGCGAGACCTACGGATATCGCACTGTGCTGAAATCCTTTTATAAAATTGGTAGTGCCATCTATAGGGTCGATAATGAAGCAGTACCCATCGGTCAGCTCCTTGTTACGGTCGCCCTCCTCGTCTAAAAAATGCGCCTCCGGTATCAGTTCCGACAGCTCACTTTCCAAAAAGTCTTGAATCTTTTTGTCATATTCGGTTACGAGATTAACCTTTGAGCCTTTTTCTTCTATCATATCATCGGTCAGTTGATTTTTTGCACGGTTATATATTTCGCCTGCGGATTCAACTGCCTTTATTATTTCGTCTAACATAATTGCCTCCGTTTGTTATACATTCGTCTTAATTTTATCATATCGAAAAATTTTTTCAATATACTTTAGTATGATTATTGCTATTCTTATTGCCAAAATTCTTACCAAAATTCTTAACTTTTTTGGTCGAGGTGCAACAACATTTCCCGGGAAAATTGCTCTCAGATTAAAACCAAATATTTTGCACAGACTGTCTGAGAATGTGGAGGTCATTTGTGTTACCGGAACTAACGGAAAAACTACTGTCTGTGCACTTATTTCCTACCTTTTAGAACATAACGACTGCTCATATTTTGTCAACAAGGGCGGCGCTAATATGATAACCGGAGTTGCTACTGCTTTCATCAATAATTCTTCTGTATTCGGCAGATGCAAATGCAGATATGCGGTTCTCGAATGTGACGAAAACAGTTTGCCAGCCATACTCAGTTATGTAACTGCTGAGATAATCGTCGTTACCAATGTATTTCGAGACCAGTTAGACCGCTACGGTGAAGTTACTAAAACACTGTCTAAGGTTGCAGAGGGCATATCTTATTGCCCTGATGCAGTCCTTGTGCTCAACGGAGACTGTCCGCTGACATTTTCTTTGTCACACAGATTTGACAATTCCTGCGTAACATTTGGCATTTCCGACAGCTACACGGACGGTATTGTGTCCGACAGCAGATATTGTCCGTTTTGCAATTCCGTACTCGACTATAACTATACTGTTTATTCTCAGCTTGGCGATTTCTATTGCAGCAGGTGCGGATATAAACGAATGATTCCCGATTTTGCAGCTTCGAACATTATTGACTTAGGCGAAAGGGGTTCGTCATTTTTTGTATCTTCTCCTTTAGGCGAAAAATATGTGTCCTCGTCGTTGGGCGGAATTTATAATGTATATAATTACCTGTGCGCCTGCGCTGTAGGTTATATCGTCGGAACAGAAAATACCGATTGTCTCTCGTCTTTCAGCGGTGCTTTTGGGCGTATGGAGCGTTTTGAGTACGACGGACACAGCATATTACTTTTGCTCGTAAAAAATCCTGTAGGACTTTCTAATTGTATAAGATATGTCTCTAAACTGAAAAGTGATTTTGATGTTTGCTTTGCATTGAATGACAATGACGCTGACGGGCGAGATGTAAGTTGGATATGGGATGCGGATTTTGAGCCTATATCATACAAAAATTCTCACTTCGTCACCACGGGTCTACGTGCTTATGATATGGCGTTGCGGCTGAAATACAGCGGAATAGACACAGAAAAGGTTATCGACGGCGAGGATTACAGTCTGTTAGCGGAATATATAAAATCATCGCACAGGAATTTTGTCATTATGTCTACATATACCTCTATGATGAATATGCGCCGTGAGTTTGTGTCGCAGTTTGGCGGTAAGGAGTTTTGGAAATGAAAACCCTCAATATAGTTCACCTTTATCCCAATGAGCTTAATCTATACGGCGATACCGGCAATGTGGTATGTCTCTCTCACAGAGCAAAAAAAAGGGGATTCGGCGTAAAAATTATTCCCCTTGGAATAGGAGACAGACTTTGTGATTTCGATTTGCTGTTCATAGGAGGCGGTCAGGACAGAGAGATGGAAATTATTTCCTCCGATTTGCGAAAAAAGTCTGATGCCTTGGCGTATTGCATTTCACAGTACAAGGTCGTTCTTGCCATATGCGGCGGCTACCAAATACTCGGTGAATATTATCTTTCGCAATCCGGCGAAAAAATGAATTTGTCTTCGGTTTTGCCATTTTATACCGCATCCGGCAGTATGCGGATGATAGGCAATATAATTTTTGATACTCCTGCAGGCAAGGTGGTAGGGTTTGAAAATCACAGCGGCAAAACCTATTTGAGCGAGACTTTGCAGCCCTTGGGCAGAGTAATCAGCGGCTATGGAAATAACGGTGAGGACGGTACAGAGGGCTTAATTTATAACAATACTTATTGTACCTATGCTCACGGTCCTGTCTTGCCGAAAAATCCGACTTTTGCCGACAAATTGTTGAGTTTAGCTATAGGCACGGAGCAGTTAGAGCCGATAAATGACGATATAGAAAATATTTGTCACAATTCGCTGATTAAAAGATTCCGCTAAATACAAAAAATATCTTGATTTTTTTCCTCCTGTATGGTAATATACTATGGCATTGATGAAAGTGTACCCATTTGTTAGGTACTGCATCAACATCACACACAGACTTTCGGACCATAGGTGATTATGTTTTGGTCTTTTGCCGTTGAGTCTGTGGAGGAATAACCTTAAAGGAGGAAATTATAATGGCAAATGTAGTTTCTATGAAACAATTATTGGAAGCAGGTGTTCACTTCGGACACCAAACAAGAAGATGGAACCCTAAAATGGCAGAATACATCTTCACAGAGCGTAACGGTATCTACATCATCGACCTTCAGAAGACCGTAAAGAAGCTTGACGAGGCTTATATGTTCGTTCGTGACCTCGCAGCAGACGGTGGTTCTATCATTTTCGTAGGTACAAAGAAGCAGGCTCAGGAGTCAGTTAAGGAAGAGGCTACCCGTTGTGCAATGCCTTATGTCAACGCAAGATGGCTCGGCGGTA
>URJF01000154.1 GCA_900548085.1 uncultured Oscillospiraceae bacterium
GGCAGTTGTCATATCGCCAAAGCAAACTGCCATAGCAAATGCTGCAGCCTGATAATCAGGAATACTGCCATCGGTATAACCACGGACAAAGAAGGATATTTCTTCGTCCGTTAAAGCCTCGCCATGCTTTTTCTTATCTATGATATCAACCATTCTCATTATGCAAAACTTCCTTATCAAAAGATTCTGGCAGCAGCTCGCCGAGAGTAATTACTCTTATGTCATCTCCGCTGCTCAAAACAATTTCAAAATCATCATTGCAAAATTCTGCCATAAACTGCCTGCAAATTCCGCAGGGATAACAAAAATCATTTTTTTCACACACAATGGCAATCGCAGAAAAATTTCTCTCGCCATGTGATAAAGCTGATGAAAACGCCGCTCGTTCGGCACACATTCCGGCTGGATATGAGGCATTCTCGATATTTATGCCTTTATACACCTTGCCACTATCGGTCAGCAGCGCCGCAGACACTGCAAAATGTGAATACGGACTGTAGCTGTTTTTCAAATTATCCTTTGCAGCTATTATTAAATCATTGTATTTAGCCAAACAAATCACCTGATTTTATCAATAATATTGTTATCGCTCAATCTATCGGCAATACCAAACAATGACAAAACCGTATCGGCACAAACACCGAAGCCGTCTATGGTGCCCAAATTAACATTTTTCAGATTAGGCGAATATATAAGCAGCGGCACATACTCTCTGGTATGGTCGGTGCCCTTATAGCCGGGATCGCATCCGTGATCGGCTGTAATCAACAAAAAATCATCATCTTTTATGAGCGGCAATAATCTTTCAAGTCCACGGTCAAAGAGAGTAATCGCTTTTGCATATCCGTCTATATCCCGTCTGTGACCGTAGAGCATATCGCAATCCACAAGATTAGTAAAGCACAGTCCGTCAAAATCCCGGTGTGCAATATCAATCGTCCTTTGTATTCCCTCAGTATTATTTTGGGTAAAATAGTGCTCATCAATACTGCGGTGAGCAAATATGTCATATATTTTTCCTACGGAGATTGTTCTCTTTTTATTGCGGCTGAGCACATCAAGGACAGTATCTCCCGGAGGCTCAAGAGAAAAATCATGTCGTCTCGGAGTTCTGACAAAATCTTCTGCACAAGTACCAACAAACGGTCTTGCTATAACTCTGCCTACGCCGTACTTGCCTTTCAAAATTTTTCGTGCAATACGACAGTAGTTATACAATTCTTCATCGCTGACAATATCCTCGTGAGCTGCAATTTGGAACACGCTGTCGGCAGAGGTGTACACAATCAGAGCGCCTGTTTTCATATGTTTCTCGCCGTAGTCATGAATAACGGCGGTACCCGAATACGGCTTGTTGACTATAACTTTCCTGCCTGCTTGGCGTTCAAATTCTTCTATAACCTCGGGCGGAAATCCGTTAGGAAATGTGGGAAGCGGCTCTTTTGTAACGATACCTGCCATCTCCCAATGACCTGTGGTAGTGTCCTTGCCCACAGACAGCTCACGAAGTCTGCCATAGGAGGCGATATGCTCCGCACTATCGTCAAGATTGACTCCGTCAATGGACAAAAGTCCCATTTTTTTAAGATTAGGAATATCAAAATATTTTGACTTGGAAATAGTACCGACAGTAGAAGCACCGCTGTCGCCGAAACGGTCGGAATCAGGCGCACTGCCTATACCGAATGAGTCAAGAACTACCCAAAATCCACGCATATTTATCCCTCTTTCAAAATCTTAACAAGTCGGCTGGTGCCTAATCTGTCGGCACCGAGCTCTATGAATTTTTCTGCATCGGCAAAAGATTTTATTCCTCCTGCCGCTTTTATTTTTTTGCCTGTAATATATTTATTGAACATCGCTATATCGTCAAAGGTTGCACCGCCTTTTGAAAAACCTGTAGAAGTTTTGATATAGTCCGCATCGGATTCATTAATTATACGGCAAAGCATAATCTTTTCTTCATCAGTCAAGAGGCAGGTTTCTATTATCACCTTTAGTAATCTGCCGGAGCAAGCTTTCTTTACCATATTTATCTCGGTCAGTAAATCCTGCCACTTATGCTCCTTTGCCCATCCGATATTTATTACCATATCTATTTCATCCGCACCGTTAGACACGGCGTCTGCCGCCTCGGTACATTTTACGACAGAGGTTGAGTATCCGTTAGGAAAGCCGATAACGGTACATATTTTTATTTTATCGCCAACATAATCCTTAGCAAATTTCACGAAAGACGGTGGAATACAAACGCTCGCAGTGTGATAAAAAATTCCGTCATCACACACTTCTCTAATCATATCATCGGTTGAATCCTGCGCCAAAACTGTATGGTCAACCCGTGCTAAAATTTCTTTCTCGGTCATAATTTCCTCCGTTTCTGTATAACTATACAATTTATGCTTTTATATTAGCACATTCTACCAACACATACAATGGTTATGATGAATTTTTTGTATAATATGTTGGTATTTTGTACAAAAAAACAGACAAAATATACCGCCCTCTCTGGACTCATTCTGTCTGCTAATAAAAAATTATGTAGTATTGGTACAAATTTGTTCAATACGAAATGAATTTAAGCGCTCGCAAGTTCAAATCTTGTTTATCAAAAATAAAAGTTTCACACTAATAAATTAGTGTGAAACTTTTATGGTCGAGGTGACAAGATTCGAACTTGCGACCCCCACGTCCCGAACGTGGTGCTCTACCAAACTGAGCCACACCTCGACGGCAAGTATCATTATGACACAAAAAAGAGCAGCAGTCAAGAATTATTTTTTACATTTTTTGCGACAATTTTTAAGAATATATATTGAATAATGAATAAAATTATGTAATAATAATATGTAATTTTTAAAAAGGGTACGGAAAAGATATGGCAGAAAACAAAGAATTGGCGGAGCTTTTGTTCCCTAACATAGACAAGACACCTGAATACTACGAAGAAAAATACCCTCCAAGGAAACTGAAAGACGGTGCGAGAGTTACTCGATTTGCACCAAGCCCTACAGGATTTTTGCACTTTGGTAACCTATTCACCTGCTTAGTCAGTTACAAGACGGCTAAGACCACTGACGGCGTATTTTTTGTAAGAGTTGAGGACACGGACCAAAAGAGAAAAGTTGACGGTGCGATAGAAGTTATGCTCAAGGGTTTAGCTGCATACGGCATTGAGCCTGACGAAGGTGTTGTCGGCGACAACAAAGAAACAGGCGACTACGGACCGTACTATCAAAGCCAAAGGAAA
>URJF01000155.1 GCA_900548085.1 uncultured Oscillospiraceae bacterium
ACCTGTGACCCTCTGCTTGTAAGGCAGATGCTCTCCCAGCTGAGCTATGCTCCCGAACGCATATATGATTATATCATAACTTTTGCATTTGTCAAGAATTATTTTCATTTATTTGCAAATTACTGAAAATAATTCCTTTATTCTTTCTTCCTTGCCGTTTAGGTACAAATAGCCAAACAGAGCCTCAACGCCTGTGGCGGTGTGGTATTCTCCCGTGCTTGCGCTTTTTGGGTTGTGTCCCACCTTGGCATTTCTTCCTCGCTTGAATATGCTCATTTCGTCTTCGGTCAAAATGTCCTCGATTTTTTCAAAAGCCTTTGTTTGTGCCTTTGCACTGACGAATTTTACACTTTCGTGGTGTAGGTCATTGACCGGTCTGTTTGCATTTTTTACAAGGTTTTCCCTCACGAGAATTTCGTATATGCAGTCCCCGATAAATGCCAAATTCAGTGGACTGAGCTGCTTTGGATTTACTTCTTTATTAATAAACATTACGGTATATATTCAAACTCGATATCGTATAGTGATACGATGTCGCCCTCCTGTATTCCTTTTTCTCTCAGTGCATCGAATATGCCGCTCTTTTCCAGAACTCTTTGCATATATTGCAGTGACTCATAGTCGTCCACATCAACGCCCTTGAGAACTTTTGGGAACCATTTTGCCTCTACGAGATAGTAGCCTTCGTCCTCTTGCGTAATCTTAAAGTCGTTTGCGTTTTCTACCAGCGACTCTAATGGTATTTCTTCTACCTCATATTCCTTGATAGGAGGCAACTCCTGCAGCTTTTTCCAGCATACATTCATAAGCTCTTTTGTACCTTCTAAGATTGGTGCGCAGATAGAATAATATTCATATCCCTTGCTCACCACATATTCTTTAAAGCGCTCTATTTGCTCAGGTTCAGCCATATCTATTTTGTTGCCTGCCACTATCATCGGCCTTTCAGCAAGTTCCGGATTAAATTTAACAAGCTCGCTGTTGATTTTTTCAAAATCGTCTATAGGGTCTCTGCCCTCGTGTCCGCTGACATCGACAATGTGTATCAGCAGTCTGCAACGGTCTATATGTCTTAGAAATTGGTGACCTAATCCTACACCGTCGCTGGCTCCCTCTATCAGACCGGGAATGTCGGCGATAACAAAGCTGTTGCCTTCACCCATAGACACAACGCCCAAATTAGGCACAAGTGTAGTGAAATGATAGTCGCCGATTTTTGGTCTCGCTTGGGATACAACAGAGATAAGACTGCTCTTTCCCACAGACGGATAGCCGACGAGTCCGACATCTGCAAGGAGTTTCAGCTCGAGACTGACCTCCCATTCCTCACCGGGTACACCCGGCTTTGCGAATCGTGGCACTTGTCTCGTTGGAGTAGCAAAATGGGTGTTTCCCCAGCCGCCTCTGCCGCCTTTTGCGGCAACAAACCTGTCAGTCTTGCTCATATCTGCCATAACTGCACCGCTGTTTGCCTCTCTGATTATGGTTCCTCTCGGCACAGCTATTTCAAGGTCCTGTCCCTTTTTTCCGTTGCAGCGACCGCCTTTGCCTTGTTCTCCGTTTTGAGCTGAGTATTTGCGCTTGTATCTAAAGTCGGCAAGAGTAGCCAAATTATCATCTACAACAAATACTATGTCTCCGCCTTTTCCGCCGTCTCCGCCGTCCGGACCGCCTGCCGCTACATATTTTTCTCTGTGGAATGCGACCGCTCCTGCGCCGCCGTCTCCGCCTTTAATTTTGATTTTTGCTACATCTACAAACATAGTTTTTCCTCATCTGTTTTATATCAAATTGCACTGTTTTTGTCTAATCGTTATTCTACCACATAATTTCTGTTCTTTCAACATAAAAAACACCTGCACATTTTGCTGTGCAGGTGTGAGTAGTCTATGCAAATTCGCCCAAAGCATCTCTTCCTGCTGTTACCTTTTTCATAGTATATCTTCTCCTTTACAGATTGTTATATTCGTTTTTGTCCACAGGCTCGCACCATTCGTTACTGCATTCTTTGCCTGCGATTTCCATTGCTATGTGTGAAAACCAGCTGTCTTTTTTTGCACCATGCCAGTGCTTTACATTGGCAGGAATTACTATTACCGTGCCCGGTGTAAGGCTGACAGCTTCCTTGCCGTATTCTTGGTATCATCCTTCGCCGGCTGTACATATCAGCAGCTGTCCGCCGCCGCTCTTTGCATGGTGAATATGCCAGTTGTTTCTGCATCCCGGCTCAAATGTAACATTTGACAAATGTACATTGTTATCTGCCTTTGTCAATGGATTGAGATAAGAATTGCCAACAAAATATTTAGCGCATGCAACATTTTCGTCGCCTAAGCCAAATACATTTTGCTTTTCAAATTCTTCTTTTGATAATGTTTTCATACTTCATTCTTCCAAATATTTCATTATCCTTATTCTACAACCTAAAGCCAACTTTATGTCAAGAAAAATAAATAAAAAGTCACCATTAATTTTGCAATGCGATTATTTTCTCTACTTTGACTTGTAACGATATAGCGGATAATAATTCTGAGTTCAAATCATCGACTGAAAGAATACAGCCGTGCATACCACTACAAATCAAAACGGAATTGATAGCATCTAACACAATAAACCCGCAAACAATCTCTCTTGCAAACAATATACTTATTTGTTCAAGCTGAAATTTATCAATTATTTTAGTGAATTTTCCTTGAGTTTCCTTAATGAAATCAAGGCTGAAATTCACATCACTGCTATTCTGAAACGGGTAACTGTTTTCGATGGATGCTAAAAAATCATAATATACATACACATTACTTATATGAGATAAGTATTTAATGAATTCTTTGAATGAATTTTCAGCATTATAATATTCATTTTTATCAATTTTGCCATCAAGATATCCCTGAAAGAAGATTTCTCTATAGTCTTTTTCTCTTTGATATTTTTCTGTTTCAAAAATATAATGAACTAACTTTGTATTATAAACACTATTAATTTCATTAAATTCTATTGGATTCTGAATATTAAGATATTCTGAAGAATATATATATTCTTCGATATCATTCAAATTGACATCTTCATTATTAACCTTATTCCAAAATCTATTAATTTGCCAAGACATTACCATCATCTCCTAGTGCAAATAACATATTATACTGATTATTGCTAAAATTACCATAGCTAACTTTATTTTTTCATATGTATTCCTCACATTGCAAATCTATACATTGAAG
>URJF01000156.1 GCA_900548085.1 uncultured Oscillospiraceae bacterium
TATGGGCTTTAAGCATACGGGTTTGTTTCCTGAGCAGGCTGTTAATTGGGATTTTACCCGTGATTTAATCCGAAATAGTGATAAAGAAAAGGTAAAGGTGCTTAACCTGTTTGCATATACCGGAGCTGCCACAGTGGCTTGCTTAAAGGAAGGTGCAGAAGTCGTTCATGTAGACGCCTCAAAGGGAATGACTAATTGGGCAAAGGAAAATGCCGTTTCCTCCGGCGTCTCAGACGGCACAGTAAGATGGATTGTAGATGATTGCCTAAAGTTCGTTAAGCGGGAAATCAGGCGTGGCAACAGATATGACATAGTCATTATGGATCCACCGTCCTACGGCAGAGGCCCAAAAGGTGAGATTTGGCACTTAGAGGACAGTCTGTATGACTTTGTTACCGAGGTTGAGCAGGTTCTCAGTGACGAACCTATTGCAATATTGCTTAATTCATACACTACAGGACTTTCAGCATCTGTTATGAAGTATATACTTGATGATATAATTACTAAGAAACACGGCGGTTTTGTTACCGCTGATGAAATTGGATTGCCTGTAACAAATACTGACGGAGTTCTGCCTTGCGGTGCTACTGCTGTTTGGCAGCAAGATTAATTATGGCTTTAATAAAATTTGATGATGTTTCATTTTCATACAAAATTGATGACGATGACGGAAAAGAAGTAAATATACCTGTCCTTAAGCATTTTAATTTTGAAATAGAAGAGGGTTCTTTTGTGGCTGTTTTGGGTCACAACGGTTCCGGTAAATCTACTATAGCTAAGCTCACTAACGGTATCTTGTTTCCTGATGAGGGCACTGTTACCGTGTGCGGCATAGAAACAAAAGATGACGACACAATTTTTGATGTCCGACAAAATGTAGGTATGGTTTTTCAAAATCCGGATAATCAAATCGTTTCTTCTATTGTAGAAGAAGATGTTGCATTCGGTGTAGAAAATCTCGGAGTTCCGTCTGCTCAATGCAGACAACGTGTTGACGATGCACTAAAAAAGGTCGGTATGTACGACTACAGAAGAAAAGCTCCTTCTATGCTATCCGGCGGACAAAAGCAAAGAGTTGCGGTAGCCGGTATCATTGCTATGAAACCTAAGTGTATCGTATTAGACGAACCTACCGCTATGCTTGATCCGAGCGGAAGAAAAGAAGTTATTGATACTGTAATGGATTTGAACAAAAATGACGGCATAACCGTTGTGCTCATCACTCACTATATGGATGAAGCAGTAAAGGCGGACAGAGTTGCCGTTGTGGATGATGGTGTAATAAAATTAGACGGTACTCCTGCTGAGGTGTTTAAGAATGTAACAAAAATGAAGGCACTGCAGCTGGATGTTCCCCAATCCACTGAGCTTGCTGGCGCACTGAAGCTCAAAAGTGAGGACACAATTCTCAATGCTGAGGCTTGTGCAGAGTTGCTCTATAACGAATTGAAATAAAGGTATTTTTTATGTCTATAATTGCGTGTGAAAATTTAACATTCCTGTACGGGCAGGGTACTCCCTTCGAGACTGCAGCCCTTGATAATGTTTCCTTTTCTTGCGAAAAGGGCGAAATAGTGGGTATTATCGGTCACACGGGTTCAGGAAAATCTACTCTTATTCAGCATCTTAACGGATTGCTGAAACCAAACAGCGGAACAATTTATCTTAGAGATAAAAATATTTGGTCCAAGGAGAATGAAAAGAATATCAGAAACGTACGTTTCGCCGTCGGACTGTGCTTTCAGTATCCCGAGTACCAAATTTTTGAAGAAACAATATATAAAGAAATTGCCTTTGGCCCTAAGCAAATGGGACTTGATGAGGATGAAATCAGAGAACGTGTATATCGCAGTATGGATTTTGTCGATATAGACAGAGCCATTGAAAACAAGTCTCCGTTCGATTTGTCCGGTGGTCAAAAGCGCCGTGTTGCCATTGCATCCATTATTGCTATGAAGCCACAGGTTCTTGTTCTTGATGAACCTTGTGCAGGACTTGATCCAAAAGGCAGAGATACTGTTTTAGGACTTATAAAGGATTATCAGAGACTCGAAGGTAATACCGTTTTGCTTGTTTCTCATTCAATGGAGGATGTAGCGAAAATTGCTGACAGAGTTCTTGTTATGAACAGAAGCAAGGTTGCTATGTTTGGCACAGTGCCGGAAGTTTATTCCCGTGGCGATGAGCTAAAAGAAATGGGCCTTAATGTTCCGGAGATTACAGATATATTCATAAAACTTAATAAGATGGGAATTCCTTGCAGAACAGATATATTTACAGTTCAACAGGGTGTCGATGAGTTCCGCCGCCTTAAGATGAAAAAGGAGGTGGCTGAGCTATGATGTCAGATGTTACTATCGGTCAGTATTACCCCGGCGATTCGATACTGCACAGAATGGACGCAAGAATGAAGATAGTGTTGTCCGTATTTATGATGGTGTCCGCCTTTTTGTGCAAAAATTTCATTTCATTGGCTTTGGCTGCCGCAATAATGGTACTTGTGTGCATCATCTCTAAAGTCACCCCAAAAACTATACTTAAGGGACTGAAGCCTGTTATAGTAATAGTGCTTATTACTACGATACTTAACTTGTTTTACGGTACGGGTGAACCTATTGTGCGTTTAGGCATAATAAAAATTACTATGAACGGAATATATACTTCAATATTTATGGCTGTTCGTATTATAATTCTTGTGGTTTATGGTGTTATGCTGACATATACTACTACACCTACATCTCTTACAGACGCTATTGAGTCATTGCTAAAACCCTTGACGCTTATGCATGTAGATGTTCATTCCATTGCGATGACAATGACTATTGCACTTAGATTTATTCCCACATTGCTGGAGGAGGTAGACAAAATTATTTCTGCCCAAAAGAGCAGGGGAGCAGATATGGAGTCCGGCGGCCTCTTAAAGCGAGCTAAAGCCGTAATTCCGATTATGATACCGCTGTTCGTTTCCTCATTCAGAAGGGCGAATGAGCTTGCATATGCTATGGAATGCAGATGCTATCGTGGAGGAAAAGGCAGAACTAAGATGAATGTTATGCATATGCACGGCAGAGATTATGGTGCACTTGCTTTTAGCGCAGTATATTTTACTTCGATTATATTGCTCAAAATTTTTGTTAAGAGTGTTATATAAAATATGAAAAGATTTTTAATAAAAATTATGATTATACTAAAATAAGTTCAGATATGTATTG
>URJF01000157.1 GCA_900548085.1 uncultured Oscillospiraceae bacterium
TTCCTCCTATTGCAATCGCTCTCTCCACTACATTCAATAAGAAAAAGTGGACAAAGGAAGAACTTAAGAGCGGTCCGGTAAACTATCTTATGGGACTCTGCTTCATCACAGAGGGTGCAATCCCTTACGCTGCATCCGACCCGCTTCGTGTAATTCCTTCTTGTATGGTAGGTTCGGCAGTAGCAGGTGCACTTACATCTATATTCAATGTAACCTGTCCTGCTCCTCACGGCGGTATTTTCACATTTATCGTGTGCGACCATCCGATCCTCTATGTTGTTGCTCTTGCAGCAGGCTCGATAGTAGGTGCGCTTATGCTGGCACTCCTTAAGAAAAATCAGCCAAAAAAGGCATAAAAAATAAACATACTCAGGGGCGACATTCGCCCCTATGAGTGCGAAAAGAGAGGTAATCACTATGGTATCAAAAACTTTTACAATCACTAACAAAATGGGCTTTCATATGAGACCTGCAAATGTATTTGTTACAGAAATGGCCAAGTATGCGTCGGAGATAAATATCGATTTCAGCGGTAAAAAAATCAACGGCAAAAGCATTATGAACATTATGGCAGGCTGTATAAAATGCGGCAGCGAAATCACTGTAGAATGTGACGGACCGGACGAAAATGAAATGCTTGCAGCAGCTGCAAAGCTCATTGAGTCAGGTTTTGGTGAGGAATAATATCATTTGAGAGGGTGAGTGTTATGCTAAAGGGAATAGGTGTATCACAGGGCTTCGGCATAGGAAAAGCTGTTGTTATCCGTGATATGAATTTGGACTATTCGGCAGTAAAATATACCTCTGCTGATGAGGAAAAGGCGAGACTTCACAAAGCCGTAGACGATTTTGTCGGTGAAACAAAGGCCCTTGTGGAGGAGCTGAAAAAGAATGCCGGCGACAAAGAGGCAGAAATTCTTGAGGGTCATCTCGTTATGCTCCAAGACCCGTTTATGCTGTCCCAAATAGAAGAGGGTATAGACGGTGGCTCTGTGGCAGAGTCGGCTGTAGACAGCGTTTGTACTATGTTCATCAATATGTTTTCGGGCGTTGACGACGAGCTTACCCGTCAGAGAGCCTCGGATGTAAAGGACATTAGGGACAGCCTTTTGCGTATCCTTTTGGGTGTTCAGTGCGTGGATATTGCGTCTGTACCTAAGGGTTCTGTTCTCGTGGCAAAGGACTTTACGCCCTCTATGACTTCGCAGATTAACAAGGACAATGTGTCTGCAATCATCACAGAGGTAGGTGGTGTTACCAGCCACAGCGCAATTTTGGCTCGTGCCATGGGTATTCCGGCAGTTCTCTCTGTTATGAATGCTGTAGAAAAAATCAATGATGGCGATATTCTTATTGCCGACGGTTTTAAGGGAAAGGTCATTACTTCTCCCTCCGACAGAGAGCTGACAGAATATACCGCCAAGCAAGAGGCATATCTTAAAGAAAAAGAGAGCCTCAGCGAGTATTTTTCTAAGGAGACAATAACCAAATCAGGCGTAAAAAAAGCCGTTTACGGCAACATAGGCAAGGCAGAGGACGCCCAAAATGTTATCCAAAACGGCGGCGAGGGTATAGGACTTTTCCGCACAGAGTTTTTGTTTATGGACAGAAACCATCAGCCTACCGAGGAGGAGCAGTACGAGGCTTATTCCACGGTAGCTAAAACTGTGGACGGCAAAGAAGTTATTATCCGTACCCTTGATATCGGCGGCGACAAAGCAGTGGATTATCTTAAGATAGAAAAAGAGGATAATCCGTTCTTAGGTCACCGTGCTATCAGATATTGTCTCGACAACCCCTCTCTTTTCAAAACTCAGCTGAGAGCGATTTTGCGTGCGGCTGTCTTTGGCGACATAAAGATTATGCTGCCCCTTGTCACCACTGTAGATGAGGTCAGACAGGCAAAGGCTCTTATTGAGCAGTGCAAGGCAGAGCTGGACGGCGATGGCCTCCGCTATGCTGATGCTCCCGTAGGCGTTATGATAGAAACTCCGTCAGCGGCACTGATTTCTGACTTGTTGGCTAATGAGGTCAGCTTCTTTTCTATAGGAACTAATGATTTGACAGGTTACACAATGGCAGTAGACCGAGGCAACTCGGCTGTGTCCAACCTCTATGACGCTACTCAACCGGCTGTTTTGCGTGCCATAGAGATGACGATTAAGAATGCAAAGGCAGCAGGTATTCAGGTCGGTATGTGCGGCGAGGCTGCTGCCGATGAGCGCCTTATACCTAATCTTGTGAAATGGGGACTGGATGAGTTTTCGGTCACACCGTCCTCCATTCTCCAAACGAGAAAATATATCTGCGAGTGTGATTAGGCGGTTATAAGCCAAAAAACATAGCAAATATTTTCTTGACTTTTTAAATTTCTAAGTGGTATAATAACCACCAATCGAGCAGTTTTGATGCGTAAGTCCAGGTGATCTTGGACTTGCGCATTATTTTTTTGAAAGGAATGGTGATTTTATGCCAAAAACAAAGGGACAGGGAGTTGTGTTCGGTATCTTTATGTCGATACTTATGGAATTCGGAATGGGAGTGTACAACACAGCGATAAATGCAGGATATGTTTCTATGCCAGGAGGATTGTCCAACATGGATAATACTGTGTTTTTAGATGTGTTCAAGGAGACTACATATATGTGGATTGTAGTCTTTGTCGTGTCCGTTTTGGTTGGTAATCCGTTAGCTAAGAAATTGGCAAGTAGAATTATCTGTCCTGAAAAGGACAATCCGTTTTTTATCACGCTGATAATTTCCGCCTGCACAGTGCTCATTATGTGCCCTACCATGAGTCTTGTGGCGACCGTGCTGTTCAGCTATATTTTTCAGCATAAACCTGTGACGCAATTTTTTGCAATTTGGTTCGGTACATTGTTAAAGAATTTTCCTATGGCTTTGCTTTGGAATCTCTTTGCCGCCGGCCCTATTACAAGACTGTGCTTCCGCCGTATTTTCAAAAAACAGATGACCGATTAACCCTGACATAAGGCTATGATAAATGCACAGCCGCAAAATAACCAAGGACGGTTACAGACGACCTACAGCAAACGAGCGGGGAGTCGGTCGTTACTAACATAAAAACAGCGTTGATTTTTACATCAACGCTGTTTTTTAGTAAGTCATAATCATTTTGAACTCTTGGGATTTTAGTGTGTCGAGCAGGTCGTGATTGTTTTTGATGGGGGAGGTGGTAATTATTC
>URJF01000158.1 GCA_900548085.1 uncultured Oscillospiraceae bacterium
TGGTCACTGTTATAGTAGAAGTTAAGCGATTCGGAGCCGTCAGAATAGCTGCCATTGTCACAGTTGTATGTATATACATCACTGGTTCCGTCGCTAAACTTGAGGGTAATCTTATCGCCCTCATCGTACTGAAAATAGTAAATCATATACGAGCCGTCATCTCTGTTTTCAACACTGCCCGAATAGCCCTCGATAAGCTCAAGATAATCATTGCCTTTTGATGATTCAAAGGACGCACTTGTGACAGTTTTGTTATCAGTATCGGTATCGGCTGCTAAGGCAGAAAAGTCAATGCCGGCAGTAACAGACATTACCATAACAAAAGCCAAAACTAAACTGATAATTTTTCTCATTTGTTTCATTATGTTTCCTCCTAAAAATTTAATGATTGTTCATCATATACATAATATCATTAGGCAATACAATATGTCAATAATCCATAAATATTTTAGTAATATTTTATGAAAGGAACAAAACTTTTTTGTGCAAATCGAGATTATAGCAATTGTTTTTTGCTTTTATAATCGTCACTTATCGGATTACTCCATTCTTTCGGCAATGTGCCATCGGACTGCATACTGTAACAGGCATCAGCCACGCAGTCAAAAACTATGCCCGTTCCCTCACTGTCGGCACAGTAATAGGCCGCATTTTCTGCCCTAATACCAAAAGATTCGGCAGTAGAAATTGAGTCAATATTAGCACCGATAAAGAGAAACTCCCAACCGTATTTATTTTCCTGTTGCTCTATCATCTTTTTCACCTTTGCGAGTGAATAAATATGGCTGGCATTTTCCATACCGTCGGTCATAATGACAAACATTGTATGTGCCGGAACATCCGAACGACGAGCATATTTATGAATATTTCCTATATGTTGAACTGCTCCGCCTATAGCATCAACAAGTGCAGTACAGCCACGAACCCAATATTCTCTTTCGGTAATAGGCCTGACTTTTTCGAGCAGAACTCTGTCGTGAATTACCTCACACTCGTTGTCGAACAAAACAGTGGACACATAGCATCTGCCGTCAATCATCTTTTGCTTATTGATAAGCGAATTAAAGCCGCCGGTAGTGTCAGCCTCCAGTCCTGCCATTGAGCCTGAACGGTCTAAAATGAATACAAGCTCTGTAGTGTTATTGTTGTTAGTCTTTTTCATAATAAAACCTCCGTATAATATGTTCAGGTATCTTTACCTTACGAGCATATTATAGGAGGTTTCAATGGTAAATAGGTCGCCTGTTGGGAGACTAATTTACACTACCCAAAAGGCACTGGTCAAATGCAAACAGAGCCTCGTTTATTTCAAAAATATTATACTGCTTATGCTTTATGAAATACTCGACAATAATATCAAACTTATTGCTGTGAGACAGCGCAAATCCGGCTTTCATCAGCATTTCTGCCGTATCGTCAATGCTTAACTCGAGAGCAACACAAAAAGCAAGAACAGTGGGCTTAGACGGTTTATATAACGGATTGGAACGAATTTTGGAAAACAATCGCTTATCGATATTAGCTTTTTTATAGCATTGACTGTCTGTCATACCGCTTTCGTCAATCTTCCTGAGCAACATTTCAGAAAAACTTTCATCAAGTGTGTTATCAATTATACTCTCCAAATTAGGCTCGGCAGCAGAGGGCATAACAGCCATATCATCTAAAACAACGCTCTGCTGACAAAACAAAGGCATCTGCTCCGCAACATAGTTATCATCAATATACTGAGTAATCTCGCCGAACACTTTTGTACCTGTGAGCACAGCAGCATTATTGTACACTACTACATACACAAGCATATCATTCTGCATCAAAAAATCCGCTATGGTATCTACAGCTACAGCAAACGCCTCAGCCATAGGATAGCCGTACACGCCGCTGGATATAAGAGGAAAAGCAACAGACTCGCATCCGTATTCTTTAGCCAAAGCAAGAGATGATTTATAACAAGAAACAAGCTTTTCTTTTTCACCGTTATTACCGCCGTGCCAAACAGGACCAACGGTATGAATTACATATTTTGCAGGCAGGTTATAGCCTTTTGTAATCTTAGCCTCCCCCGTTTTACAGCCGTGTAGAGTCATACATTCTGCAAGAAGCTTTTTGCCGGCAGTTTTGTGAATAGCACCGTCTACTCCACCACCGCCTAAAAGTGTGCGGTTTGCAGCATTCACTATTGCGTCGCACTCTACCTTAGTAATATCATTTCGTATAATCTGAAGTGGCATAATATCTCCTCCAATAAGATATGATAGCACAAACAAGGCGGCAAAACAAGAATAACCTCTCCCGAGGGAGAGGTTAGTAATTTATCTTATTCCGAGAATTTTTTCTGCCTTTTCTACCTGCTCGGCTGTAGGCACAACCACACCGTCCAAAGGATAGTCAATGCCAAGATTCTGCCATTTGAATAATCCGAGAGTATGATAAGGCAAAATTTCGACCTTATCCACAGTATCGAGAGAGTCAATAAACTTTTTGAGATTAGCTAACTCGTCCTCATCATCGGTAAGACCGGGAACAAGAACTCGTCTAATCCACATATGCTTTCCGATAGAAGAAAGATAGCGTGCCATCTCGAGAATATTGGCATTGTCTCTGCCTGTAAGCTCTTTGTGCTTAGTCGGATCGGTTTGCTTAAGGTCAAGCATAACAAGGTCAGTGTTTTTCATAAGCTCATTGAACTTCGAGAAAAACGGCTCAGACTTCGTAAAAATTGAACCGGAGGTATCTAAGGTTGTGTTTACGCCCTTAGACTTTGCTATAGCAAAAAGCTCTGACACAAAATCTATTTGGAGCAATGGCTCGCCGCCGCTGACTGTGATGCCGCCGTTGGGCTGACCTTTTTTTGTCCAATAGTTTTTGTAGCGATATGCTTTGTTGAACATATCTTGTGCCGAAATTATCATTTTTTGGGAATCAAAATCCCAAGTCTCAGGATTGTGACAATACTCACAGCGCATATTGCAGCCCTGTAAGAATATCACATATCTGACACCCGGACCGTCAACCAGTCCGAATGTCTCTAAGGAATGAATTTTTCCATCCATAAAATCACATCACTTACATTCTGTCGTGGCAAGTTCTTGCGATAACGTCAAGCTGCTGCTCCTTAGTAAGATCAATGAACTTAACTGC
>URJF01000159.1 GCA_900548085.1 uncultured Oscillospiraceae bacterium
GCCGGCAGAGCACTTGACTTTTAATCAAGGTGTCCGGGGTTCGATTCCCCGATGGGTCACCACACTCCGAAGCGTATGCTTCGGAGTTTTTTTATTGTACACAGACTATCTTTTTATCCATTGAATTATTTTTGTTATTATGTTATAATAGAAGAAAATGAGTAAGGGATTGTTTGTTATGAAAAAAGTTCCGTTTAGGTCGGGAGTCCACCCAAAAGGGAATAAGGCTTTCTCGGCTGACGAACCTATCCGTAAGATTGAACCCGGTGACATTCTTCTGTTCCCGATGTCACAGCATATCGGGGCCCCGGCAACTCCTGTTGTTAAAGCGGGAGACGCTGTTCTTGTTGGAACAAAAATTGCCGATGCCACCTCTTTTGTTTCTTCTCCTATCCATTCGAGCATTTCCGGCATCGTTAAGAATGTCGAAAATCGTCGTATGCCTGATGGTAGACTCAGTGAGTGCGTCGTGATTGAAAATGACCATAACTATACTGCCGCCGAAAATTACGGAAAAGAAAACGACTTGGACGCCTTGTCTGTTGATGAAATCAAAAAGATTATTTCAGACAGCGGAATTGTCGGCTTGGGCGGTGCCGGTTTTCCGACCGGCGTTAAAATTGCACCTAAAAACAGCGAATACATAGATTATGTAATTATTAACGGTGCTGAATGTGAGCCGTATCTTACATCTGACTATCGTGTAATGATAGAAAAAACCGAAAATGTTATTGACGGTCTTTCAATAGCTCTGCGTCTGTTTCCAAATGCTGAGGGCGTTATCGCAATAGAAGATAACAAACCCGATGCAATCAGCGTTATGCAAGAAAAAACGCAAAAATATCCGAGAATTTCTGTTCAGTCATTAAAGACAAAATATCCACAGGGAGCAGAACGCAGACTTATTGCATCTGTTACCGGCAGAAAAATTAACTCTCACTTGTTGCCGGCTGATGCAGGTGTCGTTGTACTTAATGCTTCTACCGCTTGTTCGATTTATGATGCTGTTTTTAAAAATATACCGCTTGTTCGCCGTATTATCACAGTAACAGGCGACGGCGTCAATGCACCTTGCAATCTCGATGTTGCAATCGGTGATAATGTTGCAGATATTATCGAGAAGTGCGGTGGCATAAAGGACAACACAAAAAAACTCATCTCCGGCGGTCCTATGATGGGTAAGGCTGTACACAGCCTTGATATACCTGTAACTAAAACTTTTTCGTCTGTACTTGCTCTGCTCAATGATGATGTTGAAAATATGAAAACTTCTCCTTGTATCAGATGCGGTAGATGCGTAAATGTATGTCCTGAGACTCTTGTGCCGCAAATGTTGGCGCAGGCTTCAAAAAATAATGATTTTGAGTCTTTTGAAAAACTTGGCGGTATGGAGTGTATTGAGTGCGGCTCGTGTTCATATGTTTGTCCGGCAAAACGCCCTCTCACCCAAACTTTTAAGTTGGCAAAAGCTGCTGTCAAAGCAAATAAAGTAAAAAAGGAGGGCTGATTGTGTACAATATTTCCGTTTCTCCCCATATCAGGGATAAGAGCAGTACCCAAAAAATTATGATAGATGTTTGCATTGCACTTGCTCCCACCATGATTTTTGGTATAGTGCATTTTGGACTTAATGCCCTTTGGGTTACTGTAGCCTCTGTTGCTTCTTGTGTAATCAGCGAACTTCTTTTTAACCTAATTACAAAATCTCCGATAACCATATTTGATTTCAGTGCTGTTGTAACCGGCTTGATTTTAGCTCTCAATATGCCGCCTAATATTGCGTGGTGGGTACCTGTTATCGGTGGCGTTTTTGCGATAATTGTTGTAAAAATGCTATTTGGTGGAATCGGCCAAAACATTATGAATCCTGCATTGGCTGCCCGTTGCTTTTTGTTGATTTCTTTCGCCTCACGAATGACTGATTTTTCATTGGACGGTGTATCCGGTGCTACTCCGCTTGCTGTCCTAAAGTCTAAAGGTGAGATAAATCTTCTTGATGCCTTTATTGGTAATACAAGTGGTTGTATCGGCGAGGTTTCGGCGCTTTGTATTCTTATTGGTGCAGCATATTTGTTAATTAAAAAAGTTATTTCACCGAGAATTCCGCTTTGGTATATTGGCTCAACTGTCGTATTCATAATAATTTTTGGCGCAACGAAAGGTTACGATATTTCGCTTAATTTTGTTTTAGGTGAGGTACTTACAGGCGGTTTGTTGTCAGGAGCTGTGTTTATGGCAACTGATTACACCACGAGTCCTATTACAAAAAAAGGTCAAATTATTTATTCCTTGCTTATGGCTCTTTTGACTGCAAGTTTCCGTATACTCGGTTCTTCCTCTGAAGGCGTTTCATATGCAATTATTATCAGTAACCTTTGTGTTCCTCTTATAGAAAAAATAACTGTACCGAAGCCTTTTGGTATTCAAAAGAAAGAGAAGGTGTGAGATATGTTAAAATCAAAGTTTTTTAAGAATTGTCTTGCACTGTTTCTCATTACCCTTGTCGCCGGTGTTGCTTTGGCATCTGTAAATGAGATTACAAAACAGCCGATTGCTAATGCAGAAGAAAAAGCAAAATATGAGGCTTATGATGCTGTATTTTCAGATGCAGAGTTTAAGTCTCTTGAGGGTGACTCAACTGTCCAGTCAAAACTTAAGTCTCAAAACGGTACTGCTAAGGTGGACGAGGTGCTGTCTGCCACAGATAAAAGCGGGAAAAATATCGGCTATGTAATGACTGCATCATCACAAAGCGGCTATGGTGGAGAGATTAGGGTTGCTGTCGGTATTTCTAATGATAAAAAAATTACCGGAGTAACCATTTTATCCCACAGTGAAACAGCCGGATTAGGCGCAAAATGTGATACAGATGAATTTAAGTCACAATTTTCGGGCAAGAGTGCCACAAAGCTAACCTATGTAAAAGACGGTGCAACTACCGATACAGAAATAGATGCAATCAGCGGCGCTACTATAACAACCAACGCAGTTACAGAGGCTGTTAATGCGGCACTTGATTTTTATAACAGTGTATTGGAGGTAGGATAAATGAAAGTTATTCCCGAAAGATTATATAACGGTATAATTAAAGAAAATCCCACCTTCGTTCTTATGTTGGGTATGTG
>URJF01000160.1 GCA_900548085.1 uncultured Oscillospiraceae bacterium
CTGCATGGTATTGTGACGACTGCGGAGAGATTACTGTCAGCCGTACTACTCCCGAAAAGTGCTGCAAATGCGGTAGTACCCATATTCATCAGGATCCCGATACTCTCGATACATGGTTTTCGTCTGCTCTTTGGCCTTTCTCCACTATGGGCTGGCCTGACGAGACAGAAGATTTCAAAAAATATTATCCTACCGATACACTTGTTACCGGCTATGATATTATTCCGTTTTGGGTTATGCGTATGATGTTCTCCGGTATCGAGCAAACCGGCAAGGTCCCGTTCAATACCGTCCTTATCCACGGCCTTGTTCGTGACGCTCAAGGCAGAAAGATGAGCAAATCATTAGGCAATGGTATTGACCCGCTCCTTGTTATAGATGAGTACGGTGCCGACGCTCTAAGATTTACTCTTGCTACAGGTAACTCACCCGGAAATGATATGCGCTTTTCCGATGACAGAGTAAAGGCTTCCCGTAACTTTGCAAACAAGCTTTGGAATGCTGCCCGTTTTGTACTTATGTATCTCGGTGACGACTACGATTATCAGGGACTTCCCAAGAACTTGCTCCTTGAGGACAAGTGGATTGTATCTAAAGTTAATTCTCTCGCAAAAGAGGTTACCGAAAATCTCGAAAAGTTTGAGTTGGGCATCGCTGTTCAAAAGCTGTATGACTTTATTTGGGATGTATTTTGCGATTGGTATATCGAGATAGCAAAAATCAGACTTCAAGGCGAAGACGAAAGCGCTAAGAATGATGCAAAGTCGGTTCTTGTATTCGTTCTTACTTATATTCTTAAACTGCTACATCCGTTTATGCCTTTCATTACAGAAGAAATTTACCAGGCAATACCTCACGACACTGAGTCTATTATGATTTCAAAGTGGTGTGTATATGACGAGAGTCTCAATTTTGCAGACGATGAAGCACAGATGGAAAAGATTATGACCGCTATTCGTGCTATCCGTAACCGCCGTGCAGAAATGAATATTCCTCCAAGCAAGAAATCTAAGGTATATATTGAGACAGCAGAATCCGCAGTGTTTGAAAAGGGTGTAGATTTTGTAAAGCGTCTCGCTTATGCAAATGATGTTGAGATTGCTCAGTCCTATGGCGAGTTGGGCAATGTCGTTACCATAATTACAGACAGTGCCAAGATTTATATTCCGCTCGGCGATTTGGTAGACTTTGAGGCAGAAAAGAAACGCCTCCAAAAAGAACTTGCCGCAGCATCGGACAAACTCGCATTTATTAACAAAAAGCTCTCTAACCCCGGATTTGTAAACAAAGCGCCCGAAAAGGTAGTAAACCAAAACCGTGAGGACGCTGCTAAGCTGGAAGAAAAGATTTCCGCTATCAAAAAATCTATAGAGGAAATAGGCTGATGACCTATCAAGAAGCAAAAAATATAATCACAAAAAAGCAAAGCCTCGGTATAAAGCCGGGGCTTACTCGTATTTTCAAGTTGTTGGAGTCTATGGGTAATCCTCAAAATGATTTGAAAATTATTCATGTTGCAGGCACTAACGGAAAAGGCACTGTGGCAGCGATAATATCTAACGAATTGATGAAATCGGGCAAAAGGGTAGGCACATTTTCTTCCCCTTGGATTATAGATTACAGAGAGCAAATCCAAATTAACGGCGAATTTATACCGGAGCAGACCTTTGCCGACTATGTCGAGAAATGGCATAATAACAACTGCACAGAGTTTGAATTGTTGACTGCGATTATGTATAAGTATTTTGCAGACTGCGGTGTTGATTATGCAGTGGTAGAATGTGGAATGGGCGGAAAAGGTGACAGCACCAATGTCGAAAATGAAAATATTTCGGTTATTACTTCCGTATCTCTCGACCACACGGACTCCCTCGGCGATACTGTCGAAAAAATTGCCGAAGAAAAGAGCGGCATATTGCGAAAAAATTGTACCTGCGTTTTGTATCCTAATACAAATCTCAGTGATATATTTGCCCCTAAGTGCAAAAAACTCGTTTGCGTAAAGGAACAAGGTGATTTTAAGCATAATAATCTTGCAACGGCACAGGCGGTGCTGGATGAATTAGGTATAGATTGTACGGCTGAATATGTTTCACTACCTGCCCGTCAGGAAAAGATACACGGTGTTCTTTTGGACGGTGCTCATAATCGAGAGGGCGGCAAAGGGCTGGCTCCTATGTTGACTGACGAGGTTGCACTGATAGGTATGATGCGTGACAAGGATGTGGACGGATATTTGTCATATGTTGCTCCGAGATGCAAAAAAATTATAGCCGTTACCCCTGCCAATCCTCGTTCAATGCCCGCTGCCGAATTGGCGAATATCGCTAAAAAATATTGTGCCGATGTCATTTTTGCCGATGATTTGTTATCGGGACTTCGTGTCGCAAAGGACAGCGGACTGACATTAGTGTGCGGTTCTTTCTACCTGGTTCGAGATGTCAGAAATTTAATTTAGTATCTTTCATATTTCTACAAAATTCTTTATACCAATCTGTTATTGTTATTAGCAGATTGGTATTTTTTATTGGAGTGAAAATAATGAGCGTTACAATAGAGTCCAGCGGTAGCCTTATCGTCGCTTATCTCATAGGTGAGATAGACCATCATACAGCGTCACTGATCAGAGAAAAAATAGACAACACCATCAGCTTCAAAAAGCCCAGCCATTTGATTTTGGATTTTAAGAATGTTACTTTTATGGATTCTTCGGGTATAGGGCTTGTTATGGGCAGATACCGCCTTATGCAAAATTTTAAAGGTACTGTGGAAATACGCAATGTTTCTCCACGGACAAAAAAGTTGATGGAGCTTGCCGGTCTCGGCTCTATCGCTATAATAAAGGAGTTTTGATATGAAAGTAGTAAACGAATTTAAGCTGACCGTAGACAGCAGAAGCACAAATGAGAGCTTTTGCAGAGTGGTTGTGTCTGCGTTTGTTACACCTCTTGACCCTACTGTAGAGGAGGTTTCCGACCTAAAAACCGCTGTATCGGAGGCTGTGACGAATTGTATTGTCCACGGCTACACTGATACTTGCGGCAGTATATACATAACAGGGCAGATAACAGATGATAACACTGTTCGTATCAAAATTAGGGAAAAGGGTATAGGC
>URJF01000161.1 GCA_900548085.1 uncultured Oscillospiraceae bacterium
GGGCGACTCGTACGGGTTCAAGTCCCGTCTCTCGCACCAAAAAATAGCTAATACCCATTTGGGTATTAGCTATTTTTTTATGTAGACGGGACTTGAAACGAACTTCTGTTTTTTCTGTGCAACGAAGTTGCTTAGAAAAAACAGGAGAAATGTCCGGCGGACATTTCGTCCGTGAGAAGAAAGTCCCGCCCATGCAAAAAAATTTTAGAATATATTGAGTTCGTGCAATATGCTAATACCCATTTGGGTATTAGCTATTTTTTATGTAGACGAACTTGATCAAAAAATTGAATATCGTAAGTCTATACTATAACGCTAATGTCTAATGAGTCATTAGCGTTTTTTATATTTTGTGCGAGATGAGAATACAAAATTTCCTGCCGTGTGGTACCTTTGTTCGCCTATTAAAATTATATTTAACACCTTGTGCCTATATATAAGAAAGCTGCGAGTCTACCACCTTTTACCTATATAGTGACAGCACAACTGCGACTGACCGCCACGACTGTCTAACACCCGTTACCTATATAAGAGGACGGTTAAGGATATTTGCATGCTTGTGCCTACATATAAGAAAGTCGCGAGTCTAACACCTTGTGCTTATATAGTGGGGCACTTAACAACTACCGTCTGCTTTTGCAGATTTATATTACACGAAAGGAGGTGATGAAAATGTAAGCTAAATGGCAAAAAATATAGAAACAACAAAATTAATTTATTTTAAGGAGAATGTTTATGAACAACAAAATTTTTAACATGACAGAGGACGAACTCATTATTGAACTTGGAAAATGCTACAACACTGTAATGTCGGAGAAAAAGAACGAGGATTACGGTGTGAACAGAACACAGCTGAAAAAACTTTTTGACGCTGTAAAGTTTTTTGAAGAAGCCATAAAAGACGGCGACGGCAGAATTGAGGAATTGAGACTTGTACCTAAGGAGGAGTCCGGTGGATTTACAGCGAGCTTTGCTGTTATGAGCCTGTATGATAAAGCGGTTTCGGAGCTTTTTGATGTTCTGAAAGATGCCACCGCCCTGTCTATAGACTCAACCGCCGATGGCAGAGTTGAAATAAGTACAACTTTTCCTGAGATTTTTAAGCCAATTAAGTAAAGGGTGTAAGGCATACGTAAAAAAACTGTCGATACGCAAGTATCGGCAGTTTTCTTAATAGTGTAATGTGGCAAAATATGTAAAGCATAAAGCTGTACGCAGTGCCAAAAGTGTGCTTTTGTGGCAGGGGCAACTTTGCGTCGCCTCTTATTTAGAGGTACATCATATTAACATATTTCATGGTTTCTACTATTTCGGAGTAGACCTTTCGGGTTGCGTCTCTGTGAACTTTTCGCCTCGTGCGTGTCACCAAATTAGGTACTACGGAAAATATGTTCAAAAATTCTTTTCTCGTGCCTTTGTCGATACCTTTCCATGCGTCTGCTCCGCCTTTTATTGACGTCAAAATATTGTTTTTTACATCGAGCAGTCCTTCTTGATTTACTCCTCCCAAAACCTTTGTGAGTACACTGTCAAGAATTTCCTCCTGCTGTTTGTCGAGACCGGTTACTAAGTCGTGGAGCACTATGTCGTTTATCTTACCCATAGGCGTAAGGTCTTTGACTTCCTCAATGTGTCTGCCCTTTATTTGCCAGCTTGCCAAATCATGCTGCAGCGGGCCTAAGACTTGGTCACTCTTGACTACCGTGTAGTCCTCATCATGAGCGAGCATCATACCTATAAATGATGACTGTGGTACAAAGTGCTTGTATTTTGGCAGTAATTCTTTGTAGCTGCTTTTGTTGAGATAAGAGTAGTCCCAAAATCCTGGACCGTCATTATTATATATCAGCTTGATTCTCTCCCTGACTTTTTGGCTGCAAAACAGAGCGGCGTATTGCGCTATGAATCCACCCTTTGAGTGACCGCAGATTATTATGTCACCGTCAAATTTGTTGGCGACCTTTTCGAGATATTCTGTAGACAGCTTGCCTGATGGAATACCCTTTTTTGTCAGTATATCAAAATCCTCTTTCCATCCTACCAGCGTATCGTCAGTGCCCTTGAACAGCACCGCTATATTGCCGTCTGGTAGTAAAAATGTGGCAGCTTCAAATTGAACGGCAGGATCTTTTTCGTATATTCGTATACAGCCTACTACTTTCATTTCGGTGAATCGTTTGTACTTAGCCATCTCCACCATTTGCTCGCTGATATTTTTTAGCAGAACGAGCCCTACGGGAGTATGCTTGTTACCACGCAGTGCAAAAACATCCTCACTTACTTTTGCATATGGTACAGGTTCATCATCAAAGCTTTCGGATACTGCCAAATCCAGCGGCATATAGTACATTCCGCACAGGGCCACATTGTCTGCATCACAAAACGGACTGTCGCAAAATGAAATGTCTCCGTAGTTCTTTATGTATTCCATTATGTTAGCCATATTTTCACTCCGTTACAGAATATTTATGATAAAATTATACAATTATGACTGCTTATTGTCAACAAATCTTATATAAAATTGATAAATCGCAGTATGCTTTGACATAGTTCGTTTTATATGATACTATAATTCTTGTTCAAAATAGGAGGTATTTGTTATGTTTTTTGTTTCAGGTGCGGGAGCCACTAATGTTGACCTACTCTATCAAGGTATGGAGCGTATTCCCGATGTAGGCGAGGAGCTTTACTGTAAGGATTTTGACCTTCAGCTTGGCGGAGGTGCTCCTGCTACTCTTATCAATCTCGGCAGACTCGGTATTTCTGCGAGAATTGCAACAGAATTAGGTACTGATATGTTTTCGGAATTCGCTAAGCAAAAGTTCAGCGAAAACAATGTTGAGCCTACCAATTTGTATTCTGGTGATAAAATTCCGCTCAATATTACTTCTGCCATTATTTTGCCTAAGGACAGGACTTTTTTTACATATGGTAAAGGCACGATAAATGCCACAGATGAGAGCAAGGAAATGTTCTATAATATTGCAAAGGGCAGCAAGATTACTCTTATGCAGCTTGGCGGATTTCTCGATGTGTACAAAAAGCTTCATAATGAGGGTACAAAGCTCGTGCTCGATACCG
>URJF01000162.1 GCA_900548085.1 uncultured Oscillospiraceae bacterium
GACACAGTGCTTAATTCCGTTGTCGGTATGGTAGGTCTTCAGCCTACACTCGAGGCAATAAAATCAAAAAAGACTATTGCCCTTGCAAACAAAGAGACTTTGGTAGCAGGCGGACATTTAGTTACTAACGCCGCCAAGGAAAACGGAGTATCTATTCTTCCTGTTGACAGCGAACATTCTGCTATCTTTCAGGCTATGCAGGGCAGCCCTAAAAAAGAGGCAATAAAGAAAATTATTCTCACAGCCTCAGGCGGTCCCTTTTTTGGCAAAACACTGAAAGAACTTGAGAATGTTACACCTGCCGATGCACTAAAGCATCCTAATTGGAATATGGGCGCAAAAATCACCATTGATTCGGCTACAATGATGAACAAAGGTCTTGAGTTTATTGAGGCAAAGTGGTTGTTCGATATGCCTAATGACGATATAGAAATAGTGGTACACAGAGAGTCTGTGGTACATTCCGCTATTGTATATCAAGACAACTCTATGATTGCTCAGCTTGGATTGCCGGATATGCGTATTCCTATTCAGTATGCACTCACATATCCCGAGAGAGTGCCCAGCCCTGTAGGCGAGCTTTCGCTGGCGGATTACGGCAAGCTCACATTTTTTGAGCCGGACTATGATACTTTCGCTTGTATCAATGTGTGCAAGGATGCTATCGAGCGTGGAGGACTCCATCCTGCCGCTGCTAACGGCGCCAATGAGGAAAGTGTAAAATTATTCCTTAATGGAAAAATTAAATTTACCGATATTGCATATCTTAATAACGAAGCTATGAAGAACGCTCCCGAAAAGGAGAATTTTGATTTGGCTGATGTTTTGGAGGCGGACAGAGCCGCCAGAGATTATGTTTTGGAGACGGTTAAGTGTTGAGTCATATTTGGTCCACTGCGTACCCCATAATTATCGCAGTGCTGTTTTTTGAGCTGATAATTATTATCCATGAGGGCGGTCATTTTTTTGCCGCCAAAATTGTCGGCATAAAGGTTAATGAGTTTTCCATAGGAATGGGCCCAAAGATTTTTCAAATTAAGGGCAAGGAGACCGATTTTACTCTCCGCTGGATTTTGTTCGGCGGCTATTGTGCCATGGAGGGTGAGAGTGAAGAAAGTGACGACGCCCGTTCTTTTTCAAAAAAGAAGGTCAGTCAGCGGTTTTTTGTCGTTGTGGCAGGTGCCCTTATGAACCTGTTGTTAGGCTTTTTGATAGTGGTGATTATGACCGGTGCAGGCAATTTGGTAGGCACTTCCACCATTGCAAAGTTTGATAATAACGCAGTCAGTTCATCTGCACTTAAGAGCGGGGATGTAATAAAATCAATAGACGGTATGAGAGTATATACCGCTACCGATGTTACTACCGGTCTCTCTCGTTCGCCTGATGACACCATAGATTTTGTGGTGTTGCGTGACGGCAAACAAAAGAAGGTTACTGCAAAATTTGATATGGAAAAATATCAGGGCAAAAATTATATAAAAATGGATTTTTGGCTCTATGGCAAAAAGAAAACGGTATCCAATGTTATCGCTGCATCTGCTAAGGAATGGGTGTCATATGCCCGAATGGTTTTTCTGTCTGTTCACGATTTGATTGTGGGACGATACGGTATCAGTGACCTGTCCGGTCCTGTGGGTGCGGTCAGCGTGGTGTCATCGGCAGTAAAGGTCGGATTTACTTCGGTACTTCGTATTATGGCACTGCTCACAATAAATGTGGGATTATTCAATTTGTTCCCAATTCCTGCACTCGACGGCTGGAGATTATTCCTGCTGTTGTTTGAGGGCATATTCCGCAAGAAACTACCCGAAAAATGGGAGTGGGCGATAAATGCCGTAGGACTTGCGGCACTATTGATACTTATGTGCGTAGTGACCTTTTCGGATATTACAAAATTGTTTTAGATTTTTTAGGTGATAATATGAGAATTTCCAAAAAAATAAAAATAGGCAATACTTTTTTAGGGGGCGACAGTCCCATATTGGTGCAGAGTATGCTCAATATACCTGCATCGGATATAGAAAATTCGGTTAAGCAGGCTGTGGAGCTTGAAAAGGCAGGATGCCAAATAATTCGTTTTGCCATACCCAATGAGGACGCCTTGGCTCTTATTGAGCCTATAAAAAAGGCCACAACAGTACCGCTGGTTGCCGATATTCATTTCGATTACAAATTGGCTTTGGGTGCCGCAGAGAGAGGAATAGACAAAATCCGCATCAATCCCGGCAATATAGGCTCGGACGACAGAGTTAAGGCTGTTGCCGATATTTGTAATCAAAAGAACATACCTATCCGTATCGGTGTTAATTCCGGTTCTCTCGAAAAGCATATTTTGGCTAAATACGGTTCACCTACACCGGAGGCTATGGTTGAGTCTGCGTTGTACCACGCAGGCTTGCTCGAAAAATTTGATTTTGATAATATCGTTATTTCCATAAAATCATCTAGTGTTAATACTATGATAAAGGCTTATGAGCTTGCGGCAGAGAGGTGTGACTATCCTCTCCATCTCGGTGTTACCGAGGCAGGCACGGAGCGTATGGGCATTATCAAATCGGCTATAGGCATAGGTTCACTCCTTGCTCACGGCATAGGTGACACAATTCGTGTCAGCCTTACTGACAGCCCAATAAAAGAGGTGTATGCCGCTTTTGATATACTCAAGGCATTGGGAATGAAAAATGACAGCCCATACCTTATTTCCTGTCCGACCTGCGGCAGAACAAAGATTGACCTTGTAGGTCTTGCAAAGCAGGTAGAGGAACGCCTCAGAGACTGCAAAAAACCGATTAAGGTAGCTGTTATGGGCTGTATAGTCAACGGTCCCGGCGAGGCAAAAGAGGCTGACATCGGCATCGCAGGCGGTGACGGATGCGGCTTGATATTCAAAAAAGGTGAGATTTTACGAAAAGTTCCCGAAAATGAATTGTTAGACGAATTGATGAAAGAGATAGACAAATTATAATGGCACAGGTTTATAACTATTTTTCAAACTACATAAACAGCGACGACTTGGCAGAGATAGGCTACAGTGAGATTGTTTCGCT
>URJF01000163.1 GCA_900548085.1 uncultured Oscillospiraceae bacterium
ACTGCAATCCAAAAACTGTTCTTCGTGTAATGCAAAGGTATAACTTGTTGTTAGTTGTACGCAGAAAGAAATGTCATTATTGCAGTCAATACTTACACAGATACCCTAATCTTTTGAACAGAGAATTCACAGCCGAAGGACCAAATCAAAAATGGGTAACAGATATATCGTACATTAAAACTGCTCAAGGTTTTCTGTACTTATCAATCATCAGAGATTTGTATGACAACAGTATTGTTGCGTACAAAACAGATAAAGAACAAAGTATTAATTTGGTACTTGATACGATTAAAGCTGCAAAGAAGAAAGAAAAAATCACTGCGGAGGTGCAACTCCACAGTGACCAAGGATTTCAGTACACATCACAAGCATACTTTAACCTAACACAATCATACGGCATAACGCCGTCAATGTCAAGGCGTGGCAATCCATATGACAACGCTTTAGCCGAAAATTTCTTTTCAATTCTCAAAACCGAATGTACCCACAGAATCAAGTTCGCCGGATATGATGGGGCTCGCCTCATCATATCCGAATACATTAACTTCTACAACAATTACCGTATTCAAATCAAAACAAAACTGACTTCGCTTAAAAAACAAAATCAGTTTGTTGCTTAAAATTTAATTTTCTACTTCAAGTAGGTTCTTTTTGTACTGTCTGCACAATCTGGGGCAGTTCAATTCTTGTACTTGCTTTTTTGTACCTAACTTAATGCAGATATTGGCTTTTCGTTTTATTATTCTACTGTGACGACCTTTGCCAGATTTCTCGGCTTATCCACATCTAACCCCTTGTCAGAGGAGACATAGTATGCCAAAAGTTGCAGAGCAGCTACAGACGGAATTGTCATAAATTCATCTTCTAAGTCGGGGAGAACAAATGACGCTTTTATATCTTTAGTTACCAAAGACTTTTTGACAAAAGATATTACTTCCGCTCCCCGTGACTGCACCTCACGAATATTGGATATCTGCTTTGATACCAAATTGTCCTGAGTCATCAGTGCAATGACAGGAGTGCTTTCCGTAATCAGCGCAATAGTGCCGTGCTTCAGTTCACCTGATGCAAATGCCTCTGAGTGAATGTATGATATTTCTTTCAGCTTGAGCGTTGCCTCCAATAAGGCAGGATAGTCGAGCCCTCTGCCTATCATAAAGGTGTGCTCTGCAGTAAGCAGTTTGTCGGCAATTTTGTGGATCTCTGCCTTTTTACTCAGTACATCTGTCACCGCTTTAGGTACTTTTTTCAGCTCCTCCAAAAATTTTGTTACACCCTCATAGTTCAGCATACCTCTGTCGTAAGCCGCCTTTGCCGTGATTAGATAAAATACAGCCACCTGCGTAGTATATGCTTTTGTGGATGCCACGGCTATCTCGGGTCCTGCCTCTGTATAGATTACATTTTCGCTTTCTCTCGCAATAGTGCTGTCTTTTACATTGACTATAGACAGAGTCATAGCACCTCTTTTTTTAGCATACTTCAATGCCTCGAGAGTATCTATGGTTTCGCCGCTTTGTGATACGCATATTACCAGCGTGTCGTCGTTTATTATCGGCTCGCTGTACATATATTCGCTTGCCATACATACAGACACAGGCACCTCACAGGTGCGCTCAATCAGCTGTCTTCCTATCAGTCCGGCGTGCATTGCAGTGCCACAGGCAATGACGGTTATGTTGTTGCATTTTGTGAATATGCTGTCATCTATTCCGTCTCCCGAAAAGTCAGGCAGACCGTCCCTTATTCTTTTTGTTACAGTCTTTTCTATAACAGCGGGCTGCTCCTCAATTTCTTTTTCCATATAGAAAGGATAGCCTTGCTTTGAGTTGTTTCGTATGCTGTCGTCGGTGGGCAAATATTTCGGCTGAATCTTATTTCCGTCGAAATCCTCTACCTCTATTCCGCCTTTGCATATTTTTGCTATAGAAAATTCGGGCAGTACGAAATATTCGTTACTGTATTCTCCGATGGCGAGTATGTCGCTTGCGATATATCCGCCGTCTTTTCCTACACAACAGACTATGGGACTGACATTGCGTACAGCAAAAACAGTTCCCTCAATTCCGTCAAACATTATGCCCAAAGCAAATGTGCCCGAAATATCCTTGACCGCCTTAGCTATAGCTCGTTTTGGGTCAGTACCGTCGTAGTATCTGTCTATGAGCGCAGCCACTACCTCACTGTCTGTGTCGCTCTTTAACTCGTTTTCGATACCTAATTGATTAGATATTGCGGCATAGTTTTCGATTATTCCGTTGTGCACGAGAGTCACTCTGCCGAATTTGTGAGGGTGAGAGTTTTCGTCACTGACTTCGCCGTGGGTAGCCCAACGGGTGTGACCTATTCCTGCCCTGCCCAAAATATCCTCGCATTTTTTCTCGAGATTTTCTACTCTGCCTTTGCATTTCACAAGGTCTGTTTTGTTGCTTTTACAGTTATATACAGCGATGCCCGCACTGTCATAGCCTCGGTATTCCAGTGCCTTAAGTCCTTTTATAAGTACACCTCTTGCATCACTGTATCCTGTATATCCGATAATTCCACACATAATTTTTCCTCGCTTTATATTTTATAGTATGCCCTCAGTTGTTAAGATATGGGCTTATTCTTAAAAAAACCTTTGCTGTCCGATATTTGTGCCTTTCGTTGCCGATAGGTTTTGTCCCGACATTCGTACCATAGGCAGTACGGTGGAGCGTCCGCCGAATTTTCGATTACTCCACACCTCGTCAACCGCAAAAGCGGTTCTGGCGCTAACCGAAGCGTGTGCCTCGGCTTTATTTTTATAAGAAAAACCGTTAGAATTATCTGCATTAAGTTTTCAAGGTACCAAAATATGAATAATCATATTTTTCTAAAGTATTACCACATTTTGCTTTAAAAGTCAATGTTTATTTTATAAATTATATCTGTTGCCTTTTCTGTCTTTATTTGGTAAACTGAAAGTATATTTATCAGTAAAGGAAATCAAAATGGATATTTCAAAACAGTTAGAACAAGAATTTTTACTTAAGCCGTGGCAGGTAAAGAATACCC
>URJF01000164.1 GCA_900548085.1 uncultured Oscillospiraceae bacterium
CAACAGGCTCATAGCCGTCAAAATCCAGCAAATTCAAAGTAACGACTGCGCTGTCCGTAAGAGATTTGTTAAGGCAGAACAAATTGAGACTATCTGTATTTTCGTCATATGATGCCACAGATTCGAGATACGGAACATCCGTAAATTCCTTACAGTCATATTTTGGACAATCAACAAGCGGATTTATTGCTACGCCATTAGCATAATGCGACAGATGAGCAAAAGGATAAAATATAGTCTGTCTGAAAATACCGCCGCCGGTTTTTGTAAAAACAGGAGCAATAACATTAACAAGCTGTGCAAGACAAGCAATTTTTATTCTGTCGCAGTGACGGAGAAGTGTAATCAACATACCGCCCACAAGTAAGGCATCCTCAAAATTATAAATATCCTCCAGCCTCGGAGGAGCATAACTCCAACGCTCATAAGGTACATCATTGCTGTGGTACCAAACATTCCATTCATCAAATGAAAGATTTATGGTCTTTTTGCTGCGTTTCTTGGCCTTAACATAATCGCAGACGCAAATAACCGAATAAATAAACTCATCGAGTTCCAATGTTTTTGCAAGGAACGACGGAGTATCTTGGGCCTGATTGCCATAATACTGATGCAGTGAAACATAGTCCACGCTGTCATATGCAATATCAAGAGCAGTTTCTTCCCACTGACCGAAAGTAGGAGAATTGCGGCTCGAACTGCCGCAAAGTACAGTCTCTATAGTATTGTCCGTCCACTTCATAACTTTAGATGCCTCGAGAGCAAGTCTGCCGTATTCTTCGGCGGTTTTTGCACCCATTTGCCATCCGCCGTCCATCTCGTTGCCGAGACACCACAGCTTTATGTTCCACGGATCAGCATAGCCGTGGCTTTTGCGCAAATCCGCCATAGCGGAGCCTGATGGGTGATTAGTGTATTCAACAAGACGACGGGCATCGTCAGCACCACGAGTACCGAGATTGACAGCCATCATACACTGCGCATCTGCATTTTTGCACCATTTCAAAAATTCATTTGTACCGATTATATTCGGCTCTGTAGTCCCCCAAGCAAGATCAAGTCTTTTCGGTCTCGACTCTATCGGTCCTACACCGTCCTCCCAACTATAACCGGACACAAAATTTCCTCCCGGATAACGGACAAGAGGTACTCCGAGTTCTTTGACGAGATTTATTACATCTCCCCTAAAACCGTTGCTGTCTGCGGTAGGGTGACCCGGGTCATATATGCCGCCATACACCGCTCTGCCTAAATGCTCAATGAATGAGCCAAACATACGGCGGTCAATCTCTGATATTTTCAATTCTCTTGCAAGAGTTATTTTTGCTTTCATAATTATCTCCCAAATCTTTCTGTCAATCTGTTATATTCTTCGTCACTGATGGTGAGCATACTGCCGTGACGGGGGTGAAAGTCTAAAGAAAAATCTTTTGCATTCACAGGGTAAAAATGAACAAAATCATCTGTCTGCTGCATAAAATATCCGCCGTCTACATACAAATCCATTATGACAACCCATGTATCAGTTCCGTTTATGTTATAACAGCAGTTGCCCTCTACGTGCTTATCTGTACAGGTAATAACATTATTATCATACTCAGTATATGGGCCGTCAATATACTTTGAAACGGCTGCAGCAACAGTTTTTACATTTTCGTCTTTGTAGGACATAAAGAACTCATTACCTGTGAACACAATATCGGCATCAATGGTGTCCTTGTTGACTTTAGGTGAAAACAGGGGCTTGGGCTCAGTATAAGTTTTGAAATCTTTTGTATAGCTGTGCCAAATAGAAATAGGTCCGTCGCTGTGAGCGAATCCTACGCTGTAGTAGACCATATACTCTCCTCTGCCGCTGTCATAGATAGCCTCAGGTGCCCAAATCTTGTCCGCATCAGCAGTGGCGGAAAAGTCATGAAAATCCACAACACACTCATCCTGCCAATCTGTAAGATTGTCGGAGTGCCAACTGACAATACCATGATTACTGTCCCATCCGAGACTGCATTTCATATCGGTAGCGATTATGTAATAGTCATCATTTTGACCTCTGACAATATAGGGATCACGGCAGCACCTTGTGCCACTGTTTTGTATTATTATCGGCTCATTGTTGTTAAGCGGAGTAAAGTGGTATCCGTCATCCGACACAGCAAAACAAACCCTTTCTTCCTCAGGTTTATTGCCGAGGAAATAACAAAACAGATATTTTCCGGACTTTGATTTTGTAGGCTTCGCAAAATTCATTGGTCATTCTCCTGATAATCCGGTAATTCAACAAAAGTAGGCTCGTGGTGTACTGCCGGCAAGTATACATTGAGTATATCATCTGTCCTAATCTTAAGACTGCTTGTGCTGACGCAAGGGTGACAGCCTATCGTGCTATCCTCTACCACTGCCCTGTCCATAACGAGACGAACTTTGTTATCTTTATCATTCATAAGTCCCATAATTGATACTGCACCGGGCTTTATATCCAAATACTCCAGCATAGCCTCACTGTCTGCAAAAGAGAGACGGGAGCAGTCTAACTGCTTAGTAATATCCTTTGTCTTAAATGGCTTATCGCCGGGCATCATTAGGAGATAAAAATCTGTCTTTTGGCGATTGCAAAGAAATAGGTTTTTGCATATCAGCGTGCCAAGCACCTTGTCTATTTCGTTGCAAACCTCCATAGTATTAGCTTCTTCGTGGTCGGTACGAAAATACTCAATACCGAGGCTGTCCAAAAAATCATAAACTCTAATCTCTCTGGCGAGTCTTTCCTCGCAGTTTTCAGGTCTGCCTTTTATCAATTCCATATATTCACCTCAAGCGTTTTTCTAAATTATATCATACGTATTTTATAATTAAAACAGTAATCTCAAAAATATAAAAAATTCTTGCATTTGCAAGGGAGATATGCTATTATACTATAGCAATATGCGGGTATGGTGGAATTGGCAGACACGTTAGACTTAGGATCTAATGGGCAACCGTGCAGGTTCAAGTCCTGTTACCCGCACCATTTACTATCGGGGTGTAGCGCAGGTGG
>URJF01000165.1 GCA_900548085.1 uncultured Oscillospiraceae bacterium
AGTTTGGTCGACCTTTTCAAAGGTCGTGGGTGTGTGGGCAAAGCCCACAAATACTTTTTGCTAACGCAATCTAACAATAGCCAAACCCGCAAGCCTTTGAAAAGGCTTGACCTAAATTTTTTAATTATTTAGCTTAACTTGTGTGCTAAACAAAAATTTTTTATTTACTTTGTGATATTTTTGCCATTTAAATTGTTCATATATTGAAAGGTCTTTCGTAGTAAAAATTTCATAAGGAGGAAAGGTATGACTGACAACGAATTTAATCGAATATCTGAGCAATACATTGATATTATGTATCGCAGTGCAATAAATATTTGCAAAAACAAAAGCGATGCGGAAGACGCTGTTCAGAATACCTTTTTAAAGCTGTTAAAATCTGATATAGATTTTGAAAACGAAGATCATATCAGAAGATGGCTTATCAGGGTTGCGGTAAATGAATGTAAAAATATTTGGAAATCTCCGTGGAACAAAAAAATATCTTCTTTTGAGGAGCTTGAAAAAGAGCCGGTATATATTGAAAATGAAAAATCCGAGCTCTTTGCCGAGGTAATGTCACTTCCTAAAAAATACAGTATAGTCTTGCATTTATATTATTATGAGGACTACAGTGTACGGGAAATTTCTCGAATACTCGGCATTTCCGAAACCAATGTGCAAACCCGACTTATGAGAGCAAGAAAAAAGCTAAGGGTACAATTAAAGGAGGCGTGGAATGATGAACAAATTTAAAAATAATAAAGAATTTTACAAGAGCACATTTGATGATATTCACGCATCTGATGAGCTTTTAAGAAAGGTGCAGGCTATGAATAAAGAAAAAACTAATAAAAAGACACACGCTGTTCGTAAGGTGATTTATATTGTTGCAGCCGCCGCAATTTTGCTTGTGGCAAGTAACGCTGTAGTTTATGCAGCAACAGGCGAAAGCTTGTTTGAAACCATCCTTGTTGTTACGGTTGACGATCAAAGCAACGAAATTGTAAAAACCGATTTGGTTGGTGACGATAAAGTCAAATATAGCGAAAGTGTTGATGAAAACGGTAAAAAAAGTATTTCGGTTAGCTCTGACGGCGAGAACTTTGAAAGTGATGCTGTCGGTGATGCAAACTTAGTGAGCAAAGACGGAAGAGTTTACCTTGAAATTGCCGATCTTAATTATAGCATTGATATTAATGATGACCTTGCCGACGGAAAGGTATAAGTTAAAGTAAAAGATGCGGATAATAAAGAGCATACCGTAAAGATTACCGGAAATACAGAAAGTTATACAATAGAATATGATTGATTTTTGAATGCATTAAGCCGAGCACAGATTTTGTGTTCGGCTTTTAATTTAGATCGTTTATAAAGGTTTTTTATCGTACTGTTTAAGTTAAGTAATTAACAAATTTAGGTCAAGCCTTTTTAAAGGCTTGCGGGTTCATAATATCTTCCAAAATAACAATTTATTGGGCACAAACTGCCTCGCTGTTTGCCGGCTTGAACACAACAGCGTTAGTAAAAAGTATTTGTGGGCTTTGCCAATACCTACAACATTTGAAAATGTTGACCAAACTTTTATAATTGCTTGGCTAACATAATAAAATTTGTTTGTACATTATAATAGTATCAAAATCTACATATCATTATTACCAATAAAAAATATACAATTTTGTATGATATAGTTATACTTTCAAAATATTGCTTAGCAGTTTGTAAAATATGTATTTTTTATTGCAATTATTTGGTTTTATGTTATAATAATACAAAATATGTTGTTAAATAAACGACAAAAAAGAGGAGAGTATATTAAATGAAAAAATTTTTTGCGGTAGTTATTTGTGCTGTTATGATAGTATCTGCTACAGCATGTACAGGCAGTAACAAAGGCGATAATGTTGAAAGCAGTGCAGAAATTGTTAATAGTACAGTATCAAACGATGAGAGTTCGCAGGCAGAGTCTAACAAAGATGATTCTAAAATGTTTGCGAGTATTCAGGAATATCTTGAATATCCAAATACGAAAAAATCTATTGAAACTATGAAAAGCACCCTTTCAACAACTCTTTATGATTTTGATTGTTATGCTGACGGTGATGCACTCATATATGAATATAAGTTTACAAAGCAGATTTCCGATGATAAGCTTGAAAATGTGAAGAATATACTTGATGATACTTTTGAAGATATGGATTCTACTTTATCTGATCTTATGGAAGAACTTTTAGAGTATGTAGATATTGAAAATCCGATTATTTCTGTAAAGTATGTAAATAATGACGGTTCTGTAATCACAGAAAAATCATTTGATAAGTCAATTCTTGAGGAAACAACATCAGATGTTAATTCAAGCGATGAGAAATCGATATAAGTGAAAAGTTGTCAGCTCACCACCTTTTATGGGTGGTGATTGTTGTTTTATATAACTTTTTATGATAAAATGAAAATATTATAAAACAACAGGGAGTTTTTTATGAAACGATTTTTTGCAATATTCATTTGCATTGCTACAGCATTGATATTTGTTGCCTGCACAAATAATTCTGAAACAAAAAGCAGTAAAACCGAAACTACGCAAATATCCGCACAGAACAGCGGTGATGAAAAAAGTTTTGCGAGCATAGAGGACTATATAAACGCAGAAGAAACCCAAAAGGCCATAGACAGTATGAAAAAATCATATGAGTGTATGTATGATTTTGATTGCTATGCGGAGGATAACAAATTTGTTTACGAGTACAAATATCTTGAAACTGTAGGCGATGAGGCATTGCCGCAGATAAAGAAAGCGTTTGACGAAAAGTTTGAAGAAATGAAATCGACCGTAAAGCCGTTGATGGAGCAGCTTTTAGGCAATGTAAAGGAAGAAAATCCGATTGTGGTATTAAGGTTTTGTAACAGCGACGGTTCTGTAATATCGGAAAAAGAATATGATAAAACCGTTCTTGATGAATCTGTATCCGAAAATTAAAAGCTGTAATATAACTAACAAATTTTATAATAATTTTTAATCATCA
>URJF01000166.1 GCA_900548085.1 uncultured Oscillospiraceae bacterium
TCTTACTGACGAGCCGCAGGACAGTATGGTTATCGCTACTCCCTGGAAAGAGGACAAAAAGGCATTTTATTATAACCAAAAGATAGATTGTCTCCGTGCCTCCGGCAAGGTTGAATATGATGGAAAGGTCTACGAATTTGACCCATCCGTCGATTTTGCCGGTCTCGATTGGGGCAGGGGCGTTTGGACCTATGACAACTATTGGTATTGGGGCTCAGGTTCAGGTCAGGTTGACGGTGTTCCGTTCGGTTTTAACATAGGCTACGGATTCGGCGACACCTCCGCTGCCAGCGAAAATGTAATTTTTTATAACGGCAAGGCTAACAAATTTGACGATGTTGTGTTCAATATCAGCGACAATTATGTTGACCCGTGGACTATTGTTTCTTCCGACGGCCGTTTTGATATGGATTTTGTACCTATTCTAGACAGAAATGCGCTTGTTGACGCAAAAATTATTGTCACTGATCAGCACCAGGTATTTGGCAGAATGAGTGGCACAGCCGTTCTTGACGACGGCACAAAAATTGAACTGAAGGACTTTTTGTGCTTTGCCGAAAAAGTACATAACAAATATTGATATGAAGAATAAACTGAACAGTATCGGCTTAAATAATGTCAGCCTTAATATCGGGCAAAAGTTAGAAGATAATCTTGATTTTTCTTTTAGAGCCGATACAAAGTATATTGGTGATATAGACAGCTTTGAACAGAATTTATTTATTCCGTTCAGCAGGGGAGACAGAGTCTTTTACCGTGGAGAGAGAAAAAACAGTATTCTCCGTCCGCTGTTGCCGTCACTGTACAGAAAGCGTGATTTGCTCGAAATGGATAACAAAATCGTTACTGTGGTCGATGCCGATACCTTGGCGAATTTTTATAACGGCTGCCCTGAATATGTAGCAATGTATGAAAATATCGTCGGTAAAATTGACACGAGCAGTATGTATGATTTCCTTGCGTTTTCACAGCATTATTACGGCATCAGTCCTTTGTTGGATTTTTCTAAGAGCCTTTATGTCTCTCTTTCGTTTGCACTTAAGGACAAGGAAGAACACGACAATGACATTCTTCTCTATACATTAAAAATTAAAAATGATGAGGATTTTACACAGTCACACGATGTGGCTGATGAGTGGATAAGCAGATACAGCGTTATGCTTATGAAAAATACTGTCAGCCAACGAGAAATAGAAAATCCGATTGAACATTTGAATGATTTTAAGGATATCTATGAGCAGTTTAAGGGCGAATCTTTTTTGGATATGACCTCACCTACTGCACGGCTTATTGATGTTCCAACCAATGATTTGATGATGTTCCAGCAGGGCGTATTTCTACTGCTCGACGATTTTACCCTTATGGGAAAATCCTACTTTACAAAGAAGATTAGAGATAATTTTGAGATAACAAAATGGATTATTAATAAAGAGCTTTGCCCCGCACTTTTGGACAGAATCTATACAGACAGACCGTATTACAAATATAAAAATATTACAGATTTGGATTCAGTTGTTCGTACTATTAAGAAAAAATATAACTTGAGTTAAACCCTATTAGGTGGTATAATTACAAAAAATTGAGGTGATATGTATGTCTAACCAAGTTCTTATTGAGTTTATGACAAAATTTATGGGACTTATAATTTTAAATTTCGTGTTAGCTATTGCATTTAAGGTGCTCGTTATGCTCGCTATTTATAATGATGCAAAGGCTATCGCTGTAAAGAATAAAACCGTTTACATAGTTCTTGCGTTTTTCTTCCCTTTGATTGTGGGTATTGTATATCTATGCACCCGCAAAACTGCTCTAAAGGAAGTACCAAAGGTTTGTAATATCTGCAACACTGTTGTTGCACCGGAATTTACTCATTGCCCTAATTGCGGCGGAGTTATCTTTACCGATTATCTTGTTATAAACAACGAGAAGTTCAAGAAGATTGCTAAGAATTTGCTGATTTCTGCTATCATAGTATGTATTGCATCCTTTTCAACATCTGTTGCTGTTGAAATTGAGAGTTTGGAATTTACTAAAAAATTTGCCGAGGATTATTCTGACAGAAGTGATTACAACGACTATTTCGAAAAGTTTTTTAAGGAATACTACGGCGATTACGATAACGGCGATAATTCCGATTATTCCGAAAATCCTTTCAGTGATTTCGGAACAGAGGATAACGAAAGTGACGATGAAGAGGACAACTCGGGCGGCAGTCAGGCAGAAGATTTTAATAATTTCGGAAATTAAAACAAAAAAGAGAGGTTTATCCTCTCTTTTTTTATTTATTTTATTAGGTGACATATAAAAATAAATATGGTAAAATTACACTGTTGACATTTAATAAATATACATAGGAGAGTGGTTATAATGTCTTATATTGATGAAGTATTGGCTGACCTCGAAAAAAAGAATGCGAGCGAGCCCGAGTTCATCCAGGCTGCAGAGGAGGTTCTCAACTCACTGCGACCCGTTATCGAAAAGAATGAAGAAAAGTACAGAAAGGTTGCCCTTCTTGAAAGACTCACAGAGCCCGAGAGAATTTTGCGCTTTAGAGTACCGTGGATAGATGATGAGGGACAGGTTCACGTTAATCGCGGCTACCGTGTTCAGTTTAACTCAGCTATCGGTCCTTACAAAGGCGGTCTCAGACTACACCCAAGCGTTAATATCGGTATCATCAAATTCTTAGGATTTGAGCAGATATTCAAGAACTCACTTACAGGACTTCCTATCGGCGGCGGTAAGGGCGGTTCAGACTTTGACCCAAAGGGTAAGAGTGATCGTGAGATTATGATGTTCTGTCAGTCATTTATGACAGAACTTTGTAAGATTATCGGTGCAGATACCGACGTTCCTGCCGGTGACATCGGAACCGGTGCAAGAGAAATCGGTTATATGTTCGGTCAGTACAAGCGTATTTGCGGCACTTATGAGGGCGTACTTACCGGTAAGGGACTTTCTTTCGGCGGTTCACTTACAAGAACAGAGGCTACAGGCT
>URJF01000167.1 GCA_900548085.1 uncultured Oscillospiraceae bacterium
TGGAGGCTATTGCAACAGATATGGCAGACCCGATTTCTACAGAGTTTGCTATCACCCTGAGAGAAATAAATATGGGTTTCTCTATGGACGAAGCTCTTGATAATATGGGCAAGAGAATAAAGAGTAAGCAGCTTGACCTTATGGTTTCTGCCGTACTCATTCAGCGCCAAACCGGTGGTAATCTCTCCCGTATTCTCGAAAATATTTCAGACACAATCAAAGAGCGTATGAAACTGAAAAAGCAGCTCAAAACGACTGTTGCCGGCGGTAAATCATCAGGAAAACTGGTTGCGGCTATGCCGTGGATACTTATCGGACTTTTCTCCATATTCAACTGGGATATGGAAAAGATTTTGTTTACCGAAACAAGAGGCAGAATTTTGTTGCTTATTGCCGCAGGACTTGAAGTTATGGCTTTCGTTTCCATCAACAAGATTTGCAGCGTAAAGATGTAGGAGTTACTATGACACAATTTTTAGTTATTTCGTATTCTCTTTTGGCGATGTTCATTGTCGTTATCATACTCAGCAAAAAGGGTATAGAGGAGGACAATAACCTTCGTCGTAAGCAGGCTATAGATAAAGAAACCGCCAAAGGCGGATATAAAAATGTAAATACCTCATTCAAAGACAGAGTTATTAAGCCGATTATCGACAAAATGACAAAGGCTGACAAATACGGCAACAATATCAGCAAGAATGAGCGCCAAATGAAGCAGGCAGAGGAGCTTGCAATTAAGCTTAGAAAAGCAGGCATCCATATGAGTGTTGCCAACTTTAATTTCTTTAAGACTGCATTTATGATCATTATGATAATCATTTCTATGGGACTGGCACTTGTATTGTATCCAGTGATTTTTATGAAATCACTGCTTATGGGTGTAATCGGCGCCGCTGTAGGTATTATGGGTCCTACTATTTTTCTCAATGCTAAGGTTAAGCGTCAGCAGGAGGCTATCAAACTTCAACTCGCTGATACTATCGACCTCTTGAGCGTTTGTATGGAGGCAGGCCTCAGCTTTGATGCCTCACTCGTTAAGATTTCCGAGCGTATGAGCGGTCCGTTGATCGATGAGTTTATGACGGTATTCAAGCAGGTACAGCTTGGTAAAAACAGAAATGATGCTCTTAAGTCTCTCGGCAACGCTACAGATGTTCAGGAGTTAAAGACATTTGTTTCTGCTGTTATTCAGGCTAACCAGCTGGGTATTCCGATTACCAATGTACTTACGGCGCAGGCTGAGCAGCTCAGAGCTAACAAGACAGAGGAAATCAAAGAGGTAGCGGCTAAGATTCCTACCAAAATGACTATTCCTACAGTTATATTCATCCTTCCTACAGTATTTATTACTATCTTAGGCCCAATTATTTTCGGCGTAATTGATAATATGAAAGGCGCACTTTGATGAATATACTGAAATTAGAAAAAAACGGTGAGATTATTTGCGACTACATAGAGGACGCTTCTACATTTATCAGAAGGTTTATGGGACTTATGTATCGCAAAAGCTTGCCTGAGAACCACGGCTTATTGCTCACACCGTGTAACGAGATACACACCTTTGGTATGAGATTTGATATTGACACCGTGGCGATATCAAAAGACGGCGAGGTTTTGTTTATCGACAGAGCCGTCAGACCCCACAAGGTTAGAAAAAAAGTTGCAGGATGCTATTGCATTTTGGAGCTAAATGCAGGTTACGCTGATTTTCTCGGAATAGAAGTCGGCGATATTCTGCATTTTATACAAAAATAACAAATTAGGAGAACACAAACTATGAGCGAAAGTTCGGTAATTAACAGAGAATCCATTTTAGGAGGCAACGACAGCACCCATTCCTTTGACAAGGTGCTCAGAGGCTATGACCCAAAACAGGTTGATTCGTATATTGCGCAGCTTGAGCTGAACAGCAAAAAGGCCGGTGAGCTTTTTGACGCGCGCACAAAAGATTTAGTAAACGACAAGGAGATGCTCACTGTAGAGCTCAGCAGAGCCAAGGAACAGACCGAAAAGGTGCAAAAACTTTTTGAGTCCTGCCAGGAGGAGAGAGACCGTCTCGCCTCAAAGTTGAGAGAAAAACCTGAAAAGATTGTCGAAGTTGATACCGCAATGGTAGTAGAGTATGAGGAGAGAATAAAATCTCTCACAACAAAGCTCAGACTGAAAACAGAAGAAAACAAAAAGCTTGAGCAAAAAAATGCGGATTTACAGCGAGATGTGGCTCATCTCACAAAAAAGGTAGATAAGAACAGAACCAAAATCAACGACCTTACCAATCAGGTAGAGGGCGGTATAGAGGACAGCAGCCAAAAGAACTATACAGAAATCATCAATATATATGAGTCTGCTATAGACAAGGCGGAGGACCTTATCTACAGATTGCAGACAGAGCTTTCTTTGGCACACTCAAAAGCAGAGGATGCCGCTGAAAACTAAGTTTTTTTAATGACGGATTTATTACTATTTTGTTGGGAGGCGATTGCCTTGAAAACTAAAAAACGACAAAACAGAGAACGAGGTGCAATTGCAGTCATCACAGCACTTTCGATAACATTTTTTATCGCTTGTGCGGCTCTCGCTGTTGATATCGGACTTCAGTGCTATAAGGGAGCCAAACTCCAGAATGCCGTTGATTCTGCCGCTACAGCCGTAGCACAGCAGATAGGCAGCGTAGGCAGTGCAGACGATGATGTAGCTTATGATTATCTTGCTCAAAACGGCTTTGACAAAGATTCGGACCAGTATCAAGGCAAGATTAAGGTAACTATCGAAAAGAAGGGTCAGCTGGACCAAAGCACTACCCAGAATGAAAACGACTACATAACCACCGGTTACTACAAGATTACCGCTGATGTTGATCAAAGGTCGGGCTTTATGAGCATGATGGGTATAGACTACTTCCATATCAAAAAGACTGCGTATGTCAAGGCTGATGCTCAGTATACGGATATGCCTAAGGCACTGAAATATACTCTCTTTGCGGATTCTACAGAGGGT
>URJF01000168.1 GCA_900548085.1 uncultured Oscillospiraceae bacterium
CCTCCTCCGACTTGGATTGGAATGACAAAAACAGCAGAGTCAGCCGTGAGCACGATGACAAGAGTCTCAGAGACATAGAGCTCGCCGAGACTACACCGGATAACTGGGCTGATTATAAGATAGTATATATCGGCTATCCTATTTGGTGGGGCGGTGCCGCTTGGCCTGTTAATAATTTTATCAAATCTAATGATTTTACTTCTAAGACTATTGTGCCGTTTTGTACATCTTCAAGTTCGGGAATAGGCAGCAGTGTGAATGAGCTTAAAAAACTGAATTCTACCGGTAGTTGGAAGGACGGAAAAAGATTCCCGTCCAATGTCCCTGTTAATGAAATAGAAAAATGGATTAAGACCTTGAATTTTGGTTAGAATATGTTATTATTGTGGGTGAGGGAATATATCCGCTCCGTGACTGCCGAGAGCGCACTCATAGTTATAATGCAGTCGGAAAGGTAAGATATTATGGCAAACAAATATTCGGGAACTAAAACAGAAAAAAATCTTGAGGCTGCTTTTTCAGGTGAGTCTCAAGCGAGAAACAAGTACACATATTTTGCTTCTGTAGCAAAAAAACAGGGCTTTGAGCAAATTGCAGATTTGTTTCTCAAAACCGCAAACAACGAAAAAGAACACGCAAAGATGTGGTTCAAGGAACTGAACGGTATCGGCGACACAGCAGACAACCTTAAGGCTGCCGCAGAGGGCGAAAACTACGAGTGGACAGATATGTACGTTGAGTTTGCAAAGACTGCCGAAGAAGAAGGCTTTACAGAGCTTGCGCATAAGTTCAGACTCGTTGCCGCTATCGAAAAGCATCATGAAGAACGCTACAGAGCTTTGTTGAAAAATATTGAAACCGCAGAGGTTTTTGAAAAGAGTGAGGTCAAGGTTTGGGAGTGCCGTAACTGCGGACATATCGTAGTAGGCACATCTGCGCCGGAGGTTTGTCCTACCTGTAATCACCCTCAGAGCTTTTTTGAAATCAGCGCAGAAAATTACTAAACAAAATTATATAAAATGCCTGCACGCATTGCTGTCGTGCGGGCATTTTCTGTATATGTTATTGAAATAAATCCTAAATTATGTTATAGTTTTATTATTAAAAATGCTTAGGCATTTGTTTGAGAGGGATTTATGGAAAACAGAGAAAAGTTCGCCTCCCGATTAGGTTTTATCCTTGTTTCTGCAGGATGTGCCATCGGCATAGGCAATGTGTGGAAATTTCCGTATATGTGCGGAATGTATGGCGGTGCAGCGTTTATCGTTATGTACCTGATTTTTTTGGCAATTTTGGGATTGCCGATTTTGGTTTGTGAGTTTTCGGTAGGCCGTGGCAGCGGTCTCGGTATGGGAAAAGCATTTGATAAACTTGAGCCGAAGGGTTCTAAGTGGCACAACCTAAAGTGGATTAGTGTGTTCGGCTCGTTTTTGTTGATGATGTTTTACACTATGGTAGGCGGTTGGATGATTTATTACGCTTATCTCGAGGCTGCGGGTAAACTGTCCGGTCTTGACGCCGACGGAGTAGCCGGTGTATTTTCAAATATGCTCTCGCAGCCGCAAACTATGATATTATGGACCGTTATCGCTATAGTTATTTCTTTTGCTGTCTGCATTATGGGACTGAAAAACGGAGTCGAAAAGGTAACTAAGGTAATGATGATTTTTCTTATTATACTTATGTTTGCCCTTGCCGTTAACTCATTGTTCCTAAAAAATGCGTCGGCAGGCATAAAATTCTATCTCGTTCCGGACTTTACAGTATTAAAGAAAAACGGCTTAGGCACAATGATTTTTGCTGCTATGTCACAGGCTTTCTTTACTCTCAGCCTCGGTATCGGAGCTATGGAAATTTTTGGCAGCTATTTGGATAAGAAAAAGAGAATCACAGGCGAGGCAATCAATATTATCTGCCTGGATACTCTTGTTGCACTTATGGCAGGTTTTATAATCATTCCGGCTTGCTTCTCGTTCGGCGTTCAGCCTGACTCAGGTCCGTCATTGTTGTTTATTACTCTGCCTAATCTGTTCAATAATATGAAAGGCGGAAGACTTTGGGGAACATTGTTCTTTGTATTTATGTCCTTTGCGGCTCTTTCTACAATTATAGCTGTGTTCGAGAACATTATCGCCATGTTTATGGATATGCTGGGCTGGAGCAGAAAAAAGTCTGTAGGTATCAATTTTGTTTTGATTACAGTGCTCTCAATGCCTGCTATTCTTGGATTTAACTTGTTGTCTAATGTTCAGCCTTTGGGCGAGGGAACAGGTATTATGGATATGGAGGACTTCCTCGTTTCGTCCAATTTGTTGCCGCTGGGCTCACTCGTGTTCCTTATGTTCTGCGTCCGCAAGAACGGATGGGGATTTGAGAATTTCATCAAAGAGGCCAACGAGGGCGAGGGCGTCAAGTATCCAAAGTGGCTTAGAGCGTATATGCAGTATGTACTGCCTATTATCGTTACGGTAATTTACCTAAAGGGCTATTACGACACCTTTGCAGCTAAGGGCAAGAATATCCTCATTCCTTGGATGTGCTTTGCAGTATTGCTGTTGCTTGTTATCTTTGGTATATCACTGTTCACAGGAAAAAAGAAAAAATCCAAATAAAATAATAACACGGTGCACCCGAAATTTTCGGCGCACCGTGTTTTTTTACTTTTTGTCACCGGACAGAAAGTTCATTTCAAGCCCTGCCTTGTCTAACATTTTCAGCATAGTGAAGTGGTTGAATATCGCTATTACTCTGCCTACTCCCAGCATAGCCAGCAGAGTACCTATTCCTATTCCGATAATGTGATGTGCAAATATGAGACTGACACAGCAGGTCAGTATTATCATAAATATGTCCCATATGTTTTTTGTGAACCCAACAGTCTTGTCTGTGCAGTCGGCTACAGTTTGAACTATTCCGTCGCCCGGGTTAGGTATTATTCGCATATTCAGCGACATTGCCGCTCC
>URJF01000169.1 GCA_900548085.1 uncultured Oscillospiraceae bacterium
GGCGCAGGCAGGCGTCCGTCAAGTTATGGACATAAAAATTAAACCGTCGGAATTTTGTGAGAATATAAAGCGTATTGTAACCAAGGAGCACAAAAACTCTGCCACAAAAGTCGGCGGTGAAAAGCGTTCCAGATCTAAGGTTTATGCCTTCTTCAGCGGCAAGGGCGGCGTAGGCAAAACCACTATTTCAGTCAATTCCGCAGTAGCTCTCGCAACGAGAGGAAAGAAAACTCTGCTCATTGACCTTGACCTACAGTTCGGTGACGCAGAGATGGCTCTTGACCTTGAGCCTAATGACACTATTGTAGAGTTGTCTAGAGATACTAACGGCGTCTCCATAGACAATTTGTCTATGTGCTGCACCACTCACTCATCGGGACTTTCACTTTTGGCTTCACCTAATTCTCCGGAGCAAGCAGAGTATGTTACCAGCGTAGCGGTTAAGTCAATAATTGAGGTTGCACGAAACAACTATGAGTACATTCTTATAGACTGTGGCTGTGCACTGACCGATCCGGTTATTACAGCATTAGAAAACGCAGACGATATATTTATGGTAAACGATGTCAACATTCTTTCCCTTAAGAGAGCAAAGCTCTGTATGGATGTTCTTCAGCATATCAATCAAGGCGACAAGGTTAAGCTCATCATAAATAAGAATGTTAAGAAAAATAATGTTAAGATTTCCGATTACGAAAATCTTTTGCGCATTCCTGCATATGCAGTTATTTCAAGTGATTTTAAGACAGTAAACAATTCTCTCAATAACGGTCAGCCTGCCGTTACCTACAAATCACGTTCCCTTATTTCAAAGGATTTGAACAACTTTGTTAATCAGCTGATTATGGAGAGAGAAGGTCAGCTACCGTCAAAAACATCAAGAAAGAAGAAAATTAAGTAATGGGACTGCTTGACAGATACGGTGTCGGCTCATCTGAGACAGAGTTAGAGGTTGCCGGTGCAAGAAATAACAGTAATAATGATTCCGAAAGGGAAGATGGCTCTAAACTTTCAAATGCCATAATTGATCCCTATGAGGAAGTAAAAGTAAAGATACATAATGCTATCGTAGAACAGCAGATTTCCTCCGGCGCTTCGCCTACCGACGAGCAGATGCGAGAGTATATCAATGAGTTTGTAAACAGACCGGAGTACGGTATCCCTCGTATAGACAGAGATTCCGTAGCCGAGGATTTGTTCGACGATATTATGGGCTTCGGTCCCATTCAGCAGCTTGTTGACTCTGACGCATATTCCGAAATTATGGTCAACGGACCTAATCAGATATATGTCGAGAGCAAGGGTAAGCTGGTCCTCACGGATATTAAGTTTAAGGATACGGCGCATCTTATGCAGATTATTGACCGTATCGTATCAAAAGTAGGTCGTCATGTTGATGAGGCAAGCCCTATGGTTGACGCCCGTCTCCCTGACGGATCCCGTGTAAATGCGATTATCCCTCCGGTTTCTCTCGTAGGACCGATATTGACTATTCGTAAGTTCGGCAAGACGCCTATTACCGCAGATAACCTTGTTTCTTGGGGCTCTACTAACAATAAAATGCTCCAATTTCTTGAGGCAGCAGTGAAGGGTAAGCTGAATATAATCGTTTCCGGTGGTACCGGTTCAGGTAAAACCACATTGCTTAATGTACTTTCCGGCTATATCCCCGAGGATGAGCGTATCATCACCATCGAGGACTCTGCCGAGGTTCAGCTTCACCAAAAGCATGTTCTTACTCTTGAGAGCAGACCTGCCAATATGGAGGGTAAGGGCCGAATCAGTATTCGTGACTTGGTAGTAAACTCACTTCGTATGAGACCTGACCGTATTATCGTCGGTGAGGTTCGTAGTGAGGAAACATTGGACATGCTTCAGGCTATGAACACCGGTCACGATGGCTCACTGACTACCATACACGCCAACTCTCCACGAGATTCGGTATCCCGTATTGAGACCATGGTTATGATGTCAGGCTCAGAGCTTCCGTCAAAAGCAATTTTGGATCAGGTTGCATCAGCCGTAAACCTTATTGTACAGCAATCCCGTCTGAGAGACGGTTCGAGAAAAATTACTTCCGTTTCCGAAATTGTAGGAATGGAGGGCGATGTTATCAGAATGCAGGAGATATTTAAGTATGAGACCGATGGCGAACAGGACTCAAACGGTAAGTTTAAAGGTCAGTTCGTTTCTACAGGTATCGTACCTAAATGCGTAGAAAAAATCCGTGAGAATGGAGTGAGCGTAAACAATGACTGGTTTCACAATTAACACACTGTTTTTGACATTAGCTTTTGCACTTCTTGCATTTGCGTTGGCATTTATTGTTGTGTCTGCTGTTATGCAGAACAAAATTGCCGCCGAAAAGCGTTTGGACGAGCTCAAAAAAAGTGAGGGCGACGGCTCCGATTTGGCGTTGGTAAAACACGAAAGCAAGCGTCAAAAGAGAGATCGTGAGCGCAAATCCCAGAGCAAATTTTTCGAAAAGCTCGGCAATCAGCTCTATACTGAACTTCAATCCGCAAATATTACTATGCGTCCCGAGGAATTTGCAATCATCTGGATTTTGGTTGCGTTTGTTCCGGGCGGCTTGGTAGCAATGTTTACTACCAACATAACTATAGCGGCAGTTCTTGTCGGTGTAGGTTGTGTCGGCCCTGTGGTGCTCATTAAACAAAAGCAAAAGAAAAGAGTAAAACTTTTTGAGGAGCAGCTTTCCGATGCACTTCTTATGTGCTGCAGCAGCTTGAAGTCGGGACTTTCCTTCAATCAGGCTATGGAGGCTATTGCAAC
>URJF01000170.1 GCA_900548085.1 uncultured Oscillospiraceae bacterium
AGTTCCACCAGCCGCCGTAGATGAATACGCCTTCGGAGGACAGCCACCAGCCACCTGAGAATCCGCCCTTAATTGCGGACTCAAAGTCAGAGCCTACTGCAATGAGAATGTTGATAGCAACGATTAGGAAAGGAAAGACTTTAAACCATTCTTTCTTTCCTATTCCCCATTTGTATTTGAGGAACATAAAGCCGATACAGCCTATGGTTGCCGCATACAGCTTCGCATAGTGAAACCAACCGTTCATATACACATGCGTCTGGTTGTTTTGTACCCATGCGGCACCTGTTTTAGCACCTATTGCAATAGCAATAAAGTATGCTGTCAGTGCAGCGGGAACTACGAAAAAGCAAAATATACCGCCTGCTTTTGAGCGGCGAGCAAGCTCGTTGAGTAGCACAAGTCCGGCAAACACCAGTACCCAGCCAATCAACTGGTAAAAGGAGTTTTCACCGTAGATTTGGAATAACATTTTATTCCCCTCCCAAAATATAATATCTTTTCAGCTCAAGAAAGTGAGCCGTTGCTTGCTTATACAGCCTCGATTTCTTTTATTTCCACTTCATTACCACTGAGGAGATATGTGTTTTCGCTGTGGCAGTATGGACATATTTTGCCGTGCTTTACAGTTTCATATGTCTTGCCGCAATCCTCGCAGTAGGTGACTGCGGGTATGATTTCGTTCTTCAGCAGACAGCCCTTCATCAGCTTGGACCTGTCTACCGCCCATTTCCAGCAGTCCTCCAGATAGCTCGGTACTACGGTGGAAACCTCTCCCACCGACAGCGTAACCGAGTGTACCTTCAGCAGATTTTGCTCCTTTGCTACGTCCTCTATGGTGTCAATGATGTGAAAAACTATTCCAAGTTCGTGCATATTTTAGTCCTTTTTTGCACGATTGGCTTTTTTTATTTTGAATTCACGCTTTATCATGTACGGCAGGATAGCTTTCATCTTATCCTCACTCTTTATCATCTTACTGCATTCGGGGCGTTCTCTCTTGATGTGGATAGCGTCGAACTCGCATTTTGTGGTACAGATACCGCAGCCGATGCATCTGTTCTTGTCTACGATTGTTGCACCGCATCCGAGACAGCGTGAGGTTTCAATTTTTACCTGTTCCTCGGTCAGCAACTTGTTATCGTCCCTAAAGCCTAATTTGTCTGCCTTTTTTGTAGCCTGAGGAGTTTGTCTCTCTGAGTTGTCATAAGACGGGAGAACAATATCGTCCTTGTCGAGCTCAACATAGTATCTCGGGTTTCTGCCGATTGTCAGCGATGAATGTGGCTGAACATATCTGTGTATTGATATTGCCGCCTCTTTGCCTGTTGCGATAGCGTCTATAGCAAATCTCGGACCTGTCAGTGTGTCACCGCCTGCGAATATATCTTCCTCGCCTGTTTGGAGTGTCTTTGTGTCTGCAGAGATAGTGTTGTTTCTGTTCAGCTCTGCTTTTGTTCCGTTTAGCATATCACCCCATTGGATACTCTGTCCGATACTCAGCACAACGCTGTCACACTCAACGGTGATTGTGTCATTTTCATCATATTTTGGCGAAAATCTTCCGTTTTCATCCTTAACAGATACACACTTTTTGAATACAACTGCGCTGACTTTTCCGCCTTTTGTAAGTATTTCCTTCGGACCCCATCCGCAGTTTACATTTACTCCGTCTTCCTCGGCTTCCGCTGTCTCGTAGTCAGTCGCCGGCATTTCGTCACGCTGCTCCAGACAGTACATATTCACTTCTTTAGCACCGCATCTTACTGATACTCTTGCTGAGTCAATAGCTACATTTCCGCCGCCGATTACTACGGTTCTTTTGCCTATCGGATATTCCTCGGTTTCAGCTGCTTGGTGCAAAAATTCTACCGCAGTGATAACACCGTCTGCATCTTCTCCGTCAACACCTGCCTTGCGGCCTCCTTGTGCGCCGATTGCCATATAGAATGCCTTGTAGCCTTGTGTTCTCAGTTCGTCGAGAGTTATATCTTTGCCTACCTCAACTCCGCATTTGATTTCTACGCCCATTTCTTTGATAACATCAATCTCGGCGTCGATTATTTCTTTTTCGAGCTTGTAGTTAGGGATGCCATAGCGCAGCATACCGCCGGGCTTTTTGTTTTTGTCGAACACGGTTACATTTCTGTATCCCTTTTCTGCTAAGAAGAATGCACAGCTCAGACCTGACGGACCTGCACCGATGATTGCAACTTTTTCGTCAAAGTAGCCCTTTGTGGCAGGTATTACCTTTTTAGGAATAAATCGTGTCTCTGCATCCAAATCCTTTTGGGCGATGAATTTTTTTACATCGTCGATTGCTACAGCTCTGTCTACAGTTCCTCTTGTGCAGGCGTCCTCACAGCGCTTGTTGCATATTCTGCCACATACGGCAGGGAATGGATTTTCTTTTTTAATGAGCGCCAAAGCATCGGTGTACCTGCCCTGTGCCGCCATTTTGAGATAGCCCTGTACCGCAATGTGAGCAGGACAGGCGGTCTTGCACGGTGCAGTACCGCTTTCGTGAGTGTTTATTCTGTTGTTGTCTCTGTAGTTTTCGCTCCATTTTTCAGGACCCCATTTAACAGTGTCCGGTAACTCCTGTTTTGGATATTCTACTTCACCCTTTGTGGTGCAAAGCTTT
>URJF01000171.1 GCA_900548085.1 uncultured Oscillospiraceae bacterium
GTTACATTTGTGTTTGGATATTCTTTAAGGCGACGGGTATAAGCAACGGTTCGCATCTGCACTTAACATGGAATGTGTTTGCTTTCTTTATTCCTATGATTCAGGTTCTCCTGTTCTCAACCGGTATCGGTCTTATCCTGTCGGTACTTGAGGTTTATTTCAGAGATATTGAGTACATTTGGGATGTATTTGTTAGACTTACATTTTATCTTGTACCTATTCTTTATCCTCTCCAGAGAATTAAGAGCAGTCACCATTTGGTTATGCTCGTTAAGATAAATCCGTTGTATTCGATAGTAACGCTGTTCAGAAATGCAGTGCTTTACGGTAAAACTATTGACCTAGAATTGTTTATTTACGGTACGGCTTGTTCCTTGATTGTGCTGATTATCGGCATACTTGTATTCAACTGGAAGAGCGACGATATTGTATTTCATCTGTAAAAATAAAAGTCCGATGATTATTCATCGGGCTTTTTTATCGCTGATTTTCTTCCTCGTATTCTTTGGAATATTCGGTGTTTTGGGTGGACGGTATTGGTACACCCATCTCTGTCTTTTCATCAGGTTGCACAGTGGGATTAGCCACGCTTTCACAATACCTGTTGGTTATATCGGGGGACAGATTATACTTTTTTTGATATTTTTGGGGCATACTGCTCTCTCCTTTCGCCGATAGTAGTATGCCCCTTTTTCTTACTTATCTTTTCTCTTAAAAGAATTTTTTTCGATATATATAGGTCGGTTCTTAACTTGCTGATAAATTTTTGCGATGTATTCGCCTATTATGCCTACGGTAAAGAGCAGCACACCGCTGAAGAAGGTTATCAGTATTACTATTTGGGTAAAACCGTCTACAGTTATGTTTGATGTCAGTTTTCGTATTATAGTCACTATTAGGTATATGATAGACAGCAGGGTGGAAATCGAGCCAATCACTGTGGCAATTTTAAGAGGTGCTACCGAGAATGCAAGCATTCCGTTCAGACCGTATTTTATCAGTTTCGACAGACTCCACTTTGTTTCGCCGGAGTTGCGTTCCTCTGCAATGTATTCGATATATTTTACATTGAATCCTATCCAGCTGAATATTCCCTTCGAAAATCTGTGGTATTCGCCTAAAGATAGCACTGCATCCTTAAATTTGGATGAGAACAGTCTGAAATCACTTGCACCGTTTTTCATTTCGGTTTCGGTCATTTTGTTCATAATGCGGTAGAATGTGGATTTTGCCGCACTCATAGCCTTACTTTCTCTTCGCTCATTTTGGTAGGCGCATACGCAGTCGCAGTCGCTGTCACTTGTGATAATGTCGTACATTTCTGCAGCTACCGACGGATGCTGTTGCAGGTCGGCGTCTATTACGCATATATAGTCGCCGTCTGCATTTTTCAGTCCGGCGAATATAGCGGACTCCTTGCCAAAATTGCGTGAAAAATTGATAATGCTAATGTTATTTTCGGTTTTTGTATCAAAAAGTTCCTTCAGTACCCGTCCGGTGTTATCGTTACTGCCGTCGTTTATGAATACATACTCGTAGGTTATGCCTCTGTGACCGAATTGTTTTTCTGCTTCTTCAAAGAATTTTTTTACATTTCCTTCTTCGTTGTAGCAGGGGATTACTAATGATAAATCCATTCTTTCCTCGCCTTATTCCTCGCTGTTTTTGTTGTAGATTATTTTCAGCCCATCTATGATTAAGTTTTCATCCGTAATCATTTTGTGCTTGCATATCTTCGCTATGCTTTTGCCTAATCCTCCGGTTACTACTATTGTAGCTTCTTCGCCCAACTCCTCTTGGAATCTGTCAACAAACCCGTCTAGCATTGCGGCAGTGCCTACTATGCATCCGCTTTTCATACTTTCTATGGAGTTAGTGCCGATTACCTTTTTAGGTGCAGTTATGTCGATTTGGGGCAGCAGTGCTGTGCCCGATGACAGCGCATTGATGGAGGTTTTTACTCCGGTGGTTATTATTCCGCCTAAGAAATTTCCGTTTTTATCTATTACAGAGCCTGTGGTAGCTGTACCTAAGTCAAATATGATGATAGGACACGGATATTTTGCTTTTGCTGCTACGGCACCTACAACCAAATCTGCACCGAGCTGTGCCGGGTCGTCAATTTTTATGCTGAGTCCGGTCTTTATTCCGGGGCCTACCACAAGTGCGTCTACTCCGCAGACTAATTTTATCGCTTTTTTCAGCGTGCCGATAAGTGCCGGTACTACGCTGGAAATTATCGCTCCGTCTAAATTTGTGGCACCGTGTATGTTCAAAAAGCTGTACAGCTTCATTGCATACTCCTCGTCGGTTTCGTATATATTGGTGGACAGTCTTCCACTGGTTACCAAATCATCTCCGTCGAGAACGCCTAATACTATGTTAGTATTTCCTACATCTACTGCAAGAATCATATTATCACCGCCTGTTTTGTATTTTATCATATTTGACTAATAATGTAAATTATTTTGTTTGACTTTGGCTTTGGTTCATTATATAATATCTTGTGTTATTTGTTGATTTTATAAAATTGAATGTGTTTCCGTAGCTCAGCTGGATAGAGCGACCGCCTCCTAAGCGGTAGGTCGGGTG
>URJF01000172.1 GCA_900548085.1 uncultured Oscillospiraceae bacterium
ATGAGAGCTGCGATACCGCCTACCATATGTATTGCGGTTGAGCCTGCAAAATCGTGAAAGCCCCTGGTTACGAGCCAGCCGTTTGGATTCCAAATCCAGCCTGCCTCGATAGGATAAACAACTGCTGAAATCACAGCTGAATAAATGCAGTAAGATGAAAACTTTGTACGCTCTGCCATAGCACCAGACACAATAGTAGCGGCTGTGGCACAGAATACGAGGTTGAATACAAAAGAGGACCAATTTGCCGCATTGCCCTCATAATCGGTAAGGAGTCCGAGAGTTGGCATACCCACAAGTCCGCCGAGACACTCCTCTCCCATCATAAGACCGAAGCCAAGCAGTACAAATACCGGAGCACCGATACAAAAATCCATAAGATTTTTCATAATAATATTACCGGCATTCTTTGCTCGTGTAAATCCTGTTTCTACCATCGCAAATCCACATTGCATAAAGAATACAAGGGCGGCTCCTATCAGGAACCATATTGCAAATGCCTCTTTGTCAACGATTTGTGTAATCGTTTGTTCTAAGTTACTCATAATAAATTTCTCCTGTTTCCTATAGTTTGTTATAGACAAAAATAAAAAAGGAGCACGGTGACAGAATTACTGTCATCGCACTCCGTTGTGCTTAATATTGTCGGCGCCAACCAAAGCCAACGCCGACATTAACGGCATAAATGCCATAAGAGAGGGCTCGTTTGCGACCGCTGCCGGTGGCAGAGGGAGGGAGCAAAAAGAGCTTAGTAGCGGTCTAAATATCCGAGCGTTGCTTGCAATGCGAAAGATATTTAGGGCACCGCCCTGCGTCCTCGTTTGCCGACCGTACGCACTACCGCAAATGTGCATACTGCGGTCAAAAAGCAATCGGGTAATCAGTAGTTAATCATATAGCGGTCAACTTCCCACTGAGAAACAGCAGTCTTGTAGTCATCCCACTCTGCTTTCTTACCTTCAATATAGTTGTTAAATACGTGATCACCGAGAGTCTCCTTGATGAATGGGTCTTCCTCAGCTGCTTTGATAGCTTCCTCAAGTGAACCCGGCAGGCAAAGGATGCCTTCTTTTTCGAGTTCTTCGTCAGAAAGTTTAAATACATTCTTATCATAAGACGGAGCAGGCTTTAAGCCTTTTTTGATACCGTCAAGACCCGCTGCAAGGCAAAGTGCCATTTCGAGATATGGGTTGCAGGTTGGGTCCGGACAACGAAGTTCAACTCTTGTACCCTTGCCACGAGATGCAGGAATACGAACGAGGCAAGAACGGTTAGATGTAGACCATACAAGATATGACGGAGCCTCATAACCCGGTACAAGTCTCTTATATGAGTTTACTGTAGGGTTAGAAACAACTGCAAGACCTCTTACATGAGCCATAATGCCTGCGATAAAGTTATATGCTGTTTCGGAAAGGCCAAGCTCACCGTTAGGATCATCAAATACATTTTTGCCAGTCTTAATATCATAAAGTGACATATTGGTGTGCATACCGGAACCGTTGATGCCCTGAATAGGCTTTGGCATAAATGTAGCGTGGAGGCCATGCTTTGTGGCATAGGTCTTAACTACATGCTTAAAGGTCATAACACGGTCTGCTGTGGTCATAACATCGCCAAACTGGAAGTCAATCTCATGCTGACCCTCTGCCACCTCATGGTGAGAAGCCTCAATAGTGTAGCCCATTTCTTCGAGAGCAAGACAAATATCACGACGGCAGTTTTCGCCGTGGTCAATTGGGTTAAGGTCAAAGTAGCCTGCCTCGTCACCTGTGGTAAGAGTAGGCTGACCGTCCTCATCGAGTTTGAAGAGGAAGAACTCACACTCAGGACCTACATTGAAGCCATAGCCCATCTCGGCAGCCTCATCGATAACTTTCTGCAATACATTACGAGGGTCGCCCTCAAAAGGTGTAACATTGTCTGCCTTATATACAGAACAAATCAAACGACCTGTCTGAGCATTAAGGTGCTTTCTCCAAGGGAATATAGCCCATGTGCTGTAGTCGGGATGAAGATACATATCGGACTCATCAATTCTAACGAAGCCGTCGATTGAAGAACCGTCGAACATACAGTCATTGTTCAGTGCTTTTTCCAGCTGTGACAGTGTGATAGCGACATTCTTCATGATGCCGAAAAGGTCTGTAAACTGAAGTCGAATAAACTCTACTCCGTTTTCTTTCGCCTCTTTAAGTATGGATTCTTTTGTGTATTCACTCATAGCAAATACTCCTCTCTATGTTTGTTAAAAAACATAAAGGCGTCCCGAAAAAATCGGAACGCCTTTGTCCTTTACAATGTCATTATAGTCCCGCAAGACAGCTATGTCAAACATTTTATCTAATTTTGTAGAACATAGAGTGTTTGGATTAGTTTTCCACGGCTGGTTTTGTGCACATTTCACACAAACGCTATTCCAAATTCAAAAATTCTTCAGATATAATGTTTTTGACCATCTTCTTAAAGTAGCTCGGAGTAGCGCCTCGCTCATACTTTATGCTGGTTTTTGCTATATCATCTGTATAATCCGAAAGTTTGTATAC
>URJF01000173.1 GCA_900548085.1 uncultured Oscillospiraceae bacterium
CCTGCCGCTGTTATCGGCGGTATCCTCGCCAATATGGGTATTGCCGCCGGCAGTACCGAGGCGATTAGGACAGTGCCTGTGCTCACTTTCTATACAGGCGTGTGGCTTTTGATATTCTATCTTTTTAGAGCCGGCAGACTTACGGAGTATGTTTCTACTCCCGTAATGGGCGGATTTGTCAGCGGAATATGCGCTACTATTATACTTATGCAGATACCAAAGTTGTTCGGCGGCACTTCGGGTACCGGTGAAATACAGCACCTTGTTGTGCATATAGCAAAAGAGGCTAAGTCGGATTTTAACTATAAAGCCTTGTTTTTAGGCATTGTTTGTATTGCCGTTATTCTTTTGGCAAAGAGATTTGTGCCTAAATTCCCTATGTCGGTCTTTATTATGCTCCTTGCAGCAGGCTTTGAGTATTTTACCGGCTTTGCAAAAAATGCCGGCATTGCTCTTTTGCCCCATGTTGACAGAGGCCTCGGCAGTTTTGTATTGCCCGACTTTTCGTCAGTATCTTTTGTTCAGGGTATGAGCAGCAGTATAGCGGTAGCTGTGGTCATTATGGCAGAAACTCTTTTGGCAGAGAACAGCTTTGCTATGAAGAATGATTATCGTATAAAGGACAATAATGAGGTGCTTGCTTTCGGCGTGTGCAATGTTGCGTCTTCTTTCATAGGTTGTTGCCCTGTGAACGGAAGTGTGTCCCGTACCTCTATGAATATTCAGTTCGGAGGCAAGAGTCAGATTACACAGGTCATTTCGGCACTTTCTATGGCGGTAATACTTCTGTTTTGCACCGGCTTTATTGAGTATTTGCCGGTGCCCGTTCTTACTGCAATAGTAGTTTGTGCTTTGCTCGGTGCTATAGAATTTGACTTGTTTAAAAAATTGCGAAAAATCAATAAAAAAGAAATGTATATTTTCCTGGCGGCATTTTTCGGAGTTTTGGTGTTCGGCACTATAGCAGGTGTAGTTATCGGAGTTATTCTTTCGTTTGTCAACGTTGTTCTCCGTGAGAGCGACCCGCCACGAACTTTTTTAGGAGTTGTAAGCGGCAGAGGCGGCTTCTTCGATTTGAACACCAACAGCGATGCCAGACCCATTAAGAAGGTTGTTATCTACAGATTCCGAGCTAACCTCTTTTTTGCTAATGTAAAAGAGTTTAGAGAAGATATAGAAAATGCCATTAAGCCTGACACAAAGTGCGTTGTTGTCGACGCCGGAGGTATAGGCTCAATAGACACTACAGGTGCGGATACTCTCGAGGGCATATACAAATCGCTGAAAGAAAAGGGAATTAGATTTTATCTTGCTGAGCATATGCACACCGTAAATGACCAACTCAGACAGTTAGGGTTGGGCTATATAATAGACGAGGGAGGAGTCCGCCGTACTATATCGGCAGCTCTCCGTGCCCAAGGATTTACTAAGCCGTATGATGTAGATTCGAGAGTGCTCGATTCTTTGCCCGACTCGCCGGAAACTAATTTTAAGTTGCAGCTTATGCACGAGTTTGAGTGGGCGTTCGGCGACCAGGCTCAAGAAAAAATTGAGCAGTACACAGCCGAGATTTTGAAGAATGCCACTGACGCAAATCTTGATGCCGACAGTCTTTTGTCACTTGCTAATTTGTGGCACGGCTTAGGTGATTTTGACGAAGATATTTTGCTCGAATCTCTCGAGTTGCATCTGGACGAATTGTCTCGCTCCAGTGGAATCGAGCAGGAAGAAATTGCTCGCAGAATAGAACAGCGCAGAGAAAAAATTTATCAGCATGTTAAGGTGGAGGACGAAGAATCTTTCCGTATGCTCCGTTCCCGCCGCCACGAAAAAATGCACCTTTTGCGCAAGCGCTCACCGGAGCTCTACAGCGCAATTAAGAAATATCATCAGGAGGTTGTGGACGCTCGACAGGAGCTTAAAGACACAATCATCAATGAAACAGAAAAAACAGATAAGTAGCCGAAAACGGCTAAAATAGGCGGTTGCAACCACCGGTTGCGTAAAAAAATCGCCAATGTAAAGCAGAATGTATAGAAAACACCGACACAGTTTGGTACAATACGGACATAGCAAATGAGCTGTGTCCTACGGAGAATAGTATGGATATTAAAACGGCAGACAAGATGCAGGAATTAAGAAAATCAAAAGGCTGGTCCCAAGACTTCTTGGCAGAAAAATTAGGCCTCAGCCGACAGGCAATATCTAAGTGGGAAAGAGGCGAGTCCTCTCCCGATACAGATAATCTTATTGCCCTTGCAAACTTGTACGGAGTCACACTCGATGATTTGCTCGACACAAAAAAAGATGCAAAGGAAATCAAAAAAACTGTGGACAAAAACACTCAACCTAAAAAAGAAAAAAAGCATAGCCTATACGGTGATACTGGTCGTGCTTTGTTCAAGTTTCCTATTCCTATTGTCATTGCGAT
>URJF01000174.1 GCA_900548085.1 uncultured Oscillospiraceae bacterium
GTGACTGGCTACGAACCAGTAGGTCGGGGGTTCGAGTCCCTTCCAGCGTACCAAAAACGAGGAATGTTCTTTAGAATGTTCCTCGTTTTTTATTTTATGTTGTGAAAGTGGGCGAGAATACCATATACAAAAACTGACGCACCACCGTACGGCAGTTTTTGAGAGGAGAAACATATCAAGAGTGGGGCTATCGCTCTACCGGTAATGAGCCTATCGATTTTATATTTACCGACGGAAAAGCAGTAGATTATACCGTGCTGAACGACCTAAACAACAGGTATGTGTCCGACCACTACGGAGTATATTCAGATATTAACTTTTAATTTGACTGACAAGAATAATTTTTATATAATAAATTTGAAAGTTTATTCATTAGGAGCTAATACATTATGAATATCAGAAGAGCGGAAGAAAAGGATATACCGAGAATTATCGAGTTATTGAAGCAGGTGCTCCAAATACACGCCGACATACGCCCAGATATTTTTATATCCGGCACCACCAAATACACGACTGACGAGTTAGCGAAAATGATAAATGATGACAAAAAGCCGATTTATGTTGCTGTAAACGACAGTGACATCTGTGTGGGCTATGCCTTTTGTCAGTTACAGGAACAGTCTGTTTCTAATAATACAGTACCGTTCAAGTCACTGTATATCGCCGATTTGTGCGTAGACAAGGAACAAAGAGGAAAGCATATCGGCGAGGCTCTGTTTGATTATGTCAAAAAAGAGGCAAAAAGGATGGACTGCTACGAAGTAACACTGAATGTATGGACAGGGAACACTCCGGCAGAAAAATTCTATGAAAAAATGGGGTTGAAAACAAAAAAAGAACGATGGAATACATACTGTAACCGAATGAAAATAATATTACCGTATCTAAAAAACAGGCTCAAGGACCGAAATCCCTGAGCCTGTTTTGTTTTTGATAACCCATTGTTCAAAAGCGTAATTGCTACAATCAATTTTGATTTATTTCTTTTTAGCTGTAAAAAACAGGCGTGGCATTTTTAGGATACATTTTCCGTTATGCCGAAACGGATAGAGCGAATCCAATATCCAAAACCCTCGCCGGCTCTGCATCGCTAAGTCTGAAAATCAAATCTATAGACGGCTGAGTACGCTCACTGCCGAATTTCATATATTGAGCCGAACTCCAATCTGACATAAAAATACCTCCCTTGTTTTGCGATTTTTGTATATTCTACCACAAATAAAATATTTATTCAAACGCACAATATTAACACTCAGTCACAAAATTGTTAATCAAACATAAATTTTTGTTGTAATTTTTAGCAATATATTGTACAATGTATTCAGGGTGATAATATGTCAAAATACAAAATATCAAAAGAATACAAAATATTAAGACTATTGACATTTCCTATTGTTAAAATATTTTTGCCTATAGCCGAGCTTATACTCGGCTTGTTAGTCAAAATTCCTCACGGGGATAAAGAAGTAAAAGTAACAAAGGTAAGGATACCTACGACGGACAACAACACTATAGACGCGCTTCTCTATGAGCCATACAAATGTGAGAAAAATCCGCCGTTTTTGTTCTACTGCCATGGCGGCGGTTTCGTATACAAAGCGGCGCCGTATCACTACAGACTGATAAAGGAGTATGCAAAGCGCACAAACTGCAAGGTAATGGCCGTGGACTACCGCACCTCTCCTAAACACAGCCACCTAAGAATGATGAAAGACTGCTACGACACTCTGAGATGGACTGTATATAACTGTGAATTCCTAAAAATCGATATCAACAGAACAGTAATAGCAGGCGACAGCGCCGGAGGAAATCTTGCGGCGGCACTGGCGGTCTATGCACAGGAGGAAGAGCTGCTGAAGCCGGCAGGACAAATGCTGCTCTATCCCGTACTCGACAAGAGAATGAAAACCGAATCAATGAAAAAGTACACCCACACGCCTGTATGGAATGCAAAACTGAACAAAAAGATGTGGGAATTGTGCCCCGACAACGAGGATGACAACAAATACGCCTCTCCCGCAGAGTACAGTAATCTGTCGATTATGCCGGAAACATACATAGAAACCGCAGAGTACGACTGCCTGCACGATGAGGGAACAGAGTACGCACAGCGACTGAGAGAAAGCGGCGTCCAAGTAACGCTGAACGAAACAAAGGGAACGGTGCACGGCTTTGATATGATAAAGCACAGCAAAACCACAAAAGAATGTGTAAACCAAAGAATTAAGTTTCTAAATTCCATATACGAAAAATAATTTATTAAAATTTATCAAAATATCATTTTTTTATATTTATTTTTGTGGGCTCTGTGATATAATATTATTCGTTTAAATAGGAGGCGTAAAGAATATTATGTTTAGTAAATCCACAAAATTGGACAATGTACTATATGATGTAAGAGG
>URJF01000175.1 GCA_900548085.1 uncultured Oscillospiraceae bacterium
TACAGACAACAACGGCTATCCTCTCAATGATGATGAGGTGGCACGCTATATTTCCGTAGTTCCTACCGAAAGTCAAAAAAAGCTCCAAGATAATCCATTTTATTTGTTCTTCCATTTTGGCATGAACACTGCCACCGGCAGAGAATGGGGCAATGCGCAGGAAATAGTAAAGGATTTTAATATCACCAATGTTGATGCGGCGCAGTGGATCAGTGTTGCCAAAGCATCCGGCGCAACAGGCGTTATTCTTACTTGCAAGCACCACGACGGTTTTTGCCTTTGGGACACAAAATATACAGATTTTAATGTTATGAACACTGTTCTCGGAACAGATATAGTTAAACTCGTTTCGGACGAATGTCACAGACAGGGTATGGAGTTCGGCGTTTATCTTTCACCTTGGGATATGCACGAAAAATGTTATGGCACTGAGCCGTACAACGATTATTTTTGTAATCAGCTTACAGAACTTCTCACCAACTATGGCGATGTATTCGAGGTTTGGTTTGACGGTGCAAAGGGAGCTAACGCTAAAAAGTTTGAGTATGATTGGAACAGAATTTATGACACAGTTCGCTCTCTCCAGCCTAATGCAAATATGGCTGTCTGCGGCCCCGATATTCGTTGGGTAGGTAATGAGGGCGGAAAGAGCCGTAACAGTGAATTTTCTGTGGTTCCCACTTCGCTTAAGAGATGCGAAACTATCGCCAAAAACTCACAGCAAACGGCTGACGGCGGTGCCGCTATGCAAAAGGTTGACAGTATGGACGAGGATTTAGGCTCCAGAAAAATTCTCAAGAACAGCCCGGAGCTTTCTTGGTATCCTGCAGAAGTTGATGTCTCTATCCGCAAGGGATGGTTTTTCAACAAAAAGGATAATCGCAATGTAAAATCTGTCCGCAAACTGATGAAGATTTATCTTAAGTCTGTAGGTAATAACTGTACATTACTGCTCAATATTCCACCTAACGATGAGGGTAAGATTTATAAAAAGGATGTCAAAGTCCTTCGCAAGTTCGGCGAAAGTATAAAGAACATCACTGCTAATCCTGTTTTGGTGCAGAATTTCGGAATGCTCAGCGATGATCACGGATATCTCGAATTCAAGTTCAGCGAACCTAAAAAAATGAGATATTGCGTTTTGGAAGAAGATATAACGAAGAGCCAAAGAGTAGAAAAGTTTGACCTCTATCTCCAAAAGCCTAACGGAAAATATAAGCTCGCTTATCGTGGTACCGTTATCGGCGCAAGAAAGATTATTAAACTTAAGGGCAACTGCAAGGGTGCAGTTCTTGTTATCCGTCAGTCCCGCTCAAATCCGTGCCTCCAAAAAATCGGATTTTATGAATAAACGATACTAATAAAAGCCATCGACTCATTACGACGAGTCGATGGCTTTTCTCTATTCCTGCAATGCACGATTGATTGTGTTCAGAACATTCTTTTTGTCTGCCGACCACATCGGAGCTATCAAATCCTTTTTTGCTCCGTCTCCCGTAAGTCTGTGTACCACAACGCTTTTTGGTATTATTTTTACACAGCTTTTTATTATATCCGTGTATTCTTCTAATGTGAGTTCTTTTATTTTGCCGCTGGTATATTCAGATTCAAGGTCAGTTCCTCTTAGAATATGCAAAAGCTGTAGTTTTATTCCGTCAGTCATTTTGCATACATATTCTACCGAACGGAGCATATCCTCCTTGCTTTCACCCGGCAGTCCGATAATTAGGTGAGTAACCACATTTACCCCGATTTTGTGCAGGTCTGCTACCGCTTTGTCATATACCGACAGGTCATAGCCTCTGCGGATATATCGTGCAGTATCTTCGTGTATTGTCTGCAACCCTAGTTCCACAAATACCGGTACTCTTTTGTTCATTTCATCCAAAAGAGCCAAAACGTCTTCGCCTAAGCAGTCCGGCCTTGTGCCTATGGACAGTGCCGCAATGTCAGGCTGTGATATTGCTTCTGTGTACAACTCTCTCAGCCGATCAACCGGAGCATATGTGTTTGTGAACGCCTGAAAATATGCTATGTATTTTCCGTCTTTTATCTTTTTTGATACCCGCTTTTTGCCGTCGGCGATTTGTTCGGATATGCTTTTTTCTCTGCTTTCGGCAAAATCGCCGCTGCCGCCTTTTGAGCAAAATATACAACCGTCTGTACCGACAGTTCCGTCTCTGTTAGGACAGGTGAAACCGCCGTCCAGTGCTATTTTGTATACCTTGCACCCAAAACGGTCTTTAAGATAACTGTTCAGCGTTGTATATGTCATAAAATTCCTTTAAATTTTTACTGTTTCCGCATATGTATGATTTCGTCACATTTGCATCTAACGGCTTGCC
>URJF01000176.1 GCA_900548085.1 uncultured Oscillospiraceae bacterium
AGGGAGAAGGGTATAAGATTTATTGTGGACGGTGCACAAGGCGTAGGTGCGGCGGACATAAATGCCGAGCGTGATAATATTGATATTTTATGTGCCCCGGGGCATAAATGCTTATTCGGTGCAATGGGTACGGGATTTTTGGCAGTAAGAAAAGGTTTGGATATTAAGAGTTTTGAGGAGGGCGGAACAGGCAGTGCCTCGCTTTCACTCAAACAGCCCGAGTTTTTGCCGGATAGATTAGAGGCAGGTACGCTCAATAATTCGGGCATTATTTCTATCGGCTCAGGTATCGATTTTATCAACAGAGTTGGCAGAGATAAAATATATCGTCACGAAATGATGATAGCCTCCTATATCTATGACGCACTGAATAATAACCCAAGTGTCGTTCTTTATACCTTGTCGCCGAGATTGAGCGTTGATATGCCTATAATTTCTTTTAATATCGCAGGCAAAAGCAGTGAGCAGGTCGCAGCTGATTTAGCTTCAAGGGGTATATGTGTACGAGGCGGCTACCACTGTACCCCCCTCGCTCATGCACACTTTGGTACTATCGATTCGGGAACAGTTCGTGTGTCACTCGGATATTTTAATACAGAAGCAGAATGTTATAAATTTGTTAATGTTGTAAAAAACTTGTGAAATTGACTTTATTTATTACCACGGATATGATAAAATAAATACTGCTAAAATATATGTTTATAAGGAAGATACAGATGTTGGATATATATGAACTTGCGTTCAAATTTAGATATTTTAAAAATCTCGGCAGGTCTGTGGTTGATTTTTTTAATCAGGTAAAGGGCTTGTTCGGTACATTCGGCGTTATTGACGCAGTCGATATAGCATTTGTTGCTATTGTTTTGTTTTTAATTATTCGTATCGTTCGTGAAACGAGAGCCATTCAGCTCATAAAAGGCTTGCTGTTCCTTGCCATACTTTATGCTGTCGTCAACTTTTTGCGGATGGACGCCTCCAGTTATGTACTCAAAGCAGTGTTCTCCAATATACTCATTATCGTAGTCATTTTGTTTGGCCCCGAAATTCGTAATATTTTGGAACAAATGGGTAAAGGTGCTGCTCGTGACAGCTTTAAGAATATTCTCAATTCCGGCGTTGCGCTTGATGTGTCAGAAATGAAAAAGACTATTGACGCCACCTGTAAGGCTTGTGCCGATATGTCCGATAACAAAATCGGTGCTCTCATTGTTTTTGAAAATGATACGATGCTCGGAGACATAATTAAGAGCGGAACAGAAATTGACGCTATTGCCTCGAGAGAGCTTATCGAAAATATTTTTTATCCAAAATCACCGCTCCATGACGGCGCTATGGTGATTAGAGGCAGCAGTGTGTATGCAGCCGGTTGTATTCTCCCTCTTACTAAGAATATTGATATTTCTTCATCTCTCGGTACCCGTCACCGTGCGGCTATCGGATTGTCGGAGCAGAGCGACGCAATTATATTTGTTGTCAGCGAAGAAACCGGCGAAATCAGCGTAGCCCAAAACGGTAACCTCCGAAAAGGTATTTCCTCCGGTGTTATGCGTGATGTGCTTGTCAATAACTTCCTCCCCAGCGGCGGAACCTCCGACGACAAGGTTATTTCTAAATTGGTTAGGAGGATAAAAAAGTAATGGATAATAATACAAAAACTACCGCTAAAGAAAAAAAGAGTTTTTCTTTTAAGGACATTATTTATAATGACAAGTATTTGATATTCTTTAGCGTATTGCTGGCTGTTCTTGTGTGGATTATGACCTCACTTTCCATAGGTACTAATGAGTCGAAAACCGTCAAGGTTCAGGTCCCTATCAAATTGGGCGACGAGGTTTCAAAACAGCTTGATATGCAGTATTACACCTTGCAGAATACCGTTGAACTTTCAGTCACCATAACAGGTGCAAAGTATGTTATCGGTCAGGTTACCGATGATGACTTGTCTGTCAAATTCGATACCTCCAATGTGAATAGGACCGGAGAGCAGACCATTCCTATTTTGGTTACGGATAAGTCTAAGTCACTTGATTTTAAAGTTAATTCTTTTTATCCTACCAGTGTTCAGTGTTATTTTGATGTTAATTCAACAAAGACCTTTGATTTGGGCTTGAATTATGATGAATCTAAAGTAGCAGACGGATATTTATTCGGAACAC
>URJF01000177.1 GCA_900548085.1 uncultured Oscillospiraceae bacterium
AAGAGTGGTAACATCTGTCTTTTTTGAAAGTTTTGCGCTGACGACACGGGAAGTACCCATAAGCACAGAAAAAAGGCAAGGGCCAAGCAAGTCTCCCACTGTTTTGGACACATTAAGTCCGCTTTCGGCAAAAGCGGAAGCCCACTGACTCATAGCCTGCTCCGAGGCACCTGCGGTAACCATAAGCAAAACGAACAGCCAAAACAGTCCGCTTTTCATAAGCTCTCTGTTTTTCATTCCCTCATTTTCTTCTGTAAGGGTATTTATCGGGACTACGGAGAACAAAATTCCGTTCAAAACAGGAACAACAGCCCACAGGACAGCCAAAAGCTGCCAACTGTTTTTGCCGAAAAAATGCAAAAACAGAGTTGACACGGCTACCACCGCTACAGTGCCCCAACAATAGAATGAGTGCAACAAAGACATTGCCGCCGCTTTGTTATCAGTAGGGCAAGCCTCTACTATGGGACTGATAAGCACCTCTATCAATCCTCCGCCCAAAGCATACAGAACGACTGAAATAAGAAGTCCCGCATACGAATCATCCATAATCTTAGGCAAGACGCCGAGGCATATCAGGCCTGCGGCAGCAAATATATGAGCACCTACTATACCGGCACGATAACCGATTTTGTCAACAAACTTTGTGGCAGAATAATCCACAACAAGCTGTACACAAAAATTGACCGTAATCAGCATAGTAATCTTAGACAAAGATATTCCAAAGGTATCACGGAATATCAAGAACAACAGCGGTGCCAAATTGTTCACTATAGCCTGTGTAATGTATCCGAAATAGCCGGCTATAACAGTCAGCTTAAAATTCTTTTTCATCCAATCACCACTGCGTATTATATCATAAAAAAATAAACTGTCAACATTGCTAAATCACAGCGATTTTGGTACAATATCAGCATACAAGGAGGCAAAAATATGTTCAGAAAAATGAGACGATCTAAGCAAGAATTACCAAAGGACGAATGTATAAGAATCATTGAAAGCGGTCAAACCTGCATTATGGCAGTGCAGGGTGACGACGGATACCCTTATGCCGTGCCGCTGAACTACTGCTGCTATGACGGCAAAATATATATGCACGGTGCAACAGAGGGGCACAAACTGGACGGAATAAAAAGAAATGACAAGGTGTCGCTCTGCATAATAGACAACGACGAGATTGAACCGGAGTTGTACACGGATTTGTTTTGCTCTGTAATAATTTTCGGCAGAGCAAGAATAACCGAAAATCTCGACGAAAAGATAAAGGCTTTAAAAAACATGGCACAAAAATACTGCTCCGGCCACTTAGAAAATCTCGATAATGAGATAAAAACATTTTTTGACCGAACTGCAATAATAGAAATCACACCGGAGCACATCACCGGCAAAGGCGGAATGGACTACCTAAAGCGCAAAAACTCACAATAATAAAAATCATATAATACGCAAAAGGCTGCACAGTTTATGCTGTGCAGCCTTTCTACTATAAAAGATTATTTCTTGTTTGATATTTTGTAGGACTTACCTCTTTTCCAATTATCAATTATTTCTTGGAAGTGGTCAGGTTCTTTGGTGGTAACCACATCGGGCTTGCTGGCCAAAATTCGCTTTATAGTCATAGTTTTGTCAACAGTCCAAACAGAAAGTTTGTAACCGTTTTTGTGCAAAACGGAAGCAAGGGTGCCTGAGGCGTGAGCATAATTGCAATTTATTCCGACAGCGCCTGTTTTTTCGCAGACATTTACTATCTTTTCCTGATAACCCTCGGAAAAAATCTTATACCGACTGGGCAAGTAATTCACATAAAAGTCAACATCGGGACAATTTTCTTTGACGGCATCTGCCTGAAACACCTCGATACCGGTCAGAAACACTCTGTCCGTCATACTGTAATCCACCAATAAATCATGGAGGGACTTCAATGCTTTCATATCATTTATTACCATATTGACGGTGATATTTGTTTTGGACAGCATAGAAAGGACGGTAACCAATTCTATTCCGTCACGATTGGTAGCGATAATATCATTGCTCATAATCACCGTGCCGTCAGGGCGGCGGCGAATATTTATCTGAATTGACTTAACATCTTTTTTTATACATTCTTCGATAAACTCAATACCGTTTTCGACAGTACCGTAGGCACCCGTATGG
>URJF01000178.1 GCA_900548085.1 uncultured Oscillospiraceae bacterium
GGTACAGGACGTACACTTCACCCAGATAACATGGCAGCAGGTCCTGCTTCATACGGTATGACAGATACTCTTGGACGTATGCACAGTGATGCACAGTTCGCTGGTTCATCATCAGTTCCTGCACACGTAGAGATGATGGGACTTATCGGAATGGGTAACAACCCTATGGTCGGCGCTACAGTTGCTGTAGCTGTTTCTGTTGAGGAAGCTGCTAACGCTGGTAAGTTCTAAATAAAAACCTAGTATTTAAACGGTTTAGAGGGCTTTTAGAGAGATCTAAAGGCTCTCTATTTTTTGTTTTGAAAATACATAGCAAATAATGAGATGGGAGAAATGACATCTGAAAGAATCATGGGAAAGACTCCAAATGGTGGTGACTACTCCGAAATATTTTACTTTGACTGGAAATTGACAGATCCCCAAAAGGCTGTTAGATGTATAATTAGAGAATGCAAGATGAATTGCAAATTGGTCAATGAGATTTTCGGAGAATGTAATTAGAAAATATTTTGCAGATGCAGGGAGATTTTTTCGCACAATTCATTTATCGTTAATTCAGATCATGGTAATGTCGATGAGCGTGAGTGAGTGGTTTAGGTAATATGCGAAAACTACAATGAATTCTGAAATCGTATACAAGAAAAGGAAGAAAATTCAATTTCCGACACCTGTGAATACCACAAAAATGCGCGTATTTAGCGAAAATTCGCTTTATACGCGCATTTGTCAAAATCTATTGACATACGTCTGATTTAGGTCTAAAGTGTGGCTACCGATCGGAAGAAAAAACAGGAGGTATTTTATCATTGGACTGAAAGCGTAAAGGATGATGGTACAGAGTTCCGGTCGTAAAACTTATGAATTGTTAAACAGAGGATATAAACAATAGAAAGATGGGCATTTATTTTAATCCAAGTAATGACAGTTTTACAAAGGACAAGAATAGTGAATTGTATCTTGATAAGACAGGTCTGCTTGAATATCTGAACAGAGTTATATGTACAAATGCTAATTGTATCAGCGTCAGTCATGCCAGACGATTTGGTAAGTCCCATGCGGCATTTGATCGTGCACTTCAGAATTTTATTTTTGACAAACGTCAAAAATATTGTATAATATACTTAACAAGACAGCCGAGCGATAGATACGTCCTATCCGTCCGGCAAAAACCATTTTAAGATGAAACACCTCATAGCTTAGTCGGCTGAGGTGTTTTTCTTATTTTCTATGATTCAGAATTGTCACAATAAGTATCGCAACGGTTAATATAACCATGAATTCCTCATATGTACTCATAAGGCACCACTCCCTTCCAAGACTCGAACGGATATGGTGTAACACCCCTCGGCTGCCCGGTTAAATACACTATTCAATTTTTAGGCACCGTGGATCCTGAAAAGTGAATTGTTTCCAAAATGGAAAGACCCAGATAACGTAAAAGTCCCCGCATTTTTGCGAGGCTTAAATTCATAAATAATGACAATTCGTGCCCTATAGGCATAATCAATATAGATGAATTTTATAACAGAACTCGCCCACAATCAAGACAATAATTTGTCTGGTAAAATATTCCCTGTTAGAGTGCACCGCCTTATCTTCTTCCGGTTCCCAGCCGGACAGAAGATAGGATATATAGCGGACGTTGATAGTCTGCTATAGTGTAGCTCTCAGTTCTATAACTTTGCCGAGCCACAATTTTGGTGTCACCAGCAGAAGGGCTAGTACAACTATGCGGATGGTGTTTCTGTCATATGTGTTGTATGTGTCTCTTTCAAGGGTCACAGTGAGGTTTTCTGGCCTGAACTGTGAGAGGTACTTTAGAACCTCCTGCCTGCCTTCGTATGTAACGCCTGCTGCCTTGATGGCTGTTCCCTTGGCGGTTCTCCATGCTTTCTTGAATGCTCTGGATAAGTTATAACCTGCTTTGTGCAATTCGTTGGCCATTATACAAACGGCTCTACGGATATTAACAATGTGCTTTTTCATAGGATCCTTCCTTTCTGAGCTCTTCGGTGAGCTCTATATATAGAAGTTCAGGCAATAAAAAAGCCGCTCAAGGCGGCGGAAATATGGGCAAAAAAATAAAAGCTACTAACGGGAGTCGGACCCGTGACCTCAACATTACCAATGTTGCGCTCT
>URJF01000179.1 GCA_900548085.1 uncultured Oscillospiraceae bacterium
GTAGAATATGCGCTGATTATCGGATTAGTTGCGCTCATATTGGTTGCGGCAATAATCTTGCTTAATGACAGAGTTGCCAACAGCATAAATAAGAGTGCCGATAAAGTCAATACGATAAAATAATCTAAATAAATAAGACCTGCAGCGAGAATGTGTCATCGTTGCAGGTCTTTTGTTATGCCTTATTTTACTGCCTTAAACAGAGTGTATCTGTCATTTTTGTACAGTATTTTGTAATTGCTGTCGTGGGACAATGATGTCAGCAGAGGAGTTTCAACCTTGTTTTCTATCAGCAGATGAGTGAAATGATATTTGTTCACAAAATCTTTGTAGTACATATCACCGTCCTGGGCATTCTTGTACTCCGTCAGATAGTCAAATTCGTGATTTGCCTCAACAATAAAGGAGTCGGCACGAGGGTCTATGTATGTTGTGTATCCCTTGAACTCGAGGTATGCTCCGGTATTGAAACCGTTGAACAGTACCATATTGTCTTTGTCCTCTTTGTCGAGGACTTTTATCGTATCGTCTAATTGTTCTATGTTTGTTCTTGCGCTTTTGTCCGAACCGGAGTTGTTCGTGAACAGCGAAATTTGCGGCGAGTATATGGTCAGCGCTATGAGTATTACCATAATTGCCATTATCTCTGTTCCTATTACCTTGTTGAACTTCGGGTCTTCAAATTTCTTTTTGATAGGTATTTTGTAGTCTCTGACTAATGCTGCGGCGACTGTGATTCCGCCGATTAAAAAATACGGAGTCAGCTTTCTGTAAGCCAGTCCCATTATCATAGTGCCCGCTATCAGCAGATGGTATCTTATTGGAGCAGGCTTTTTTGCTACCCTAAAGTACAGAACATAGCATATTATGACCAGAAGTATGCCCAGCATCCACATCGCCTCTTTTGGCGACACGGTGATAGGCGTCAGCTCTGATATGTCCGAGTTTACCTTGTTTCCTACCGAAGCGGTGAAGATGAAGCTCATTCCTTTTATGCCGTATGGAGTCAGAAATCCTGTGCCTATCATTACCGCAGCAGTTGCAAGCAGTGGCATCAACTTGCAGCAGGCTATGCTCTTTTTCTTGATTTTGATAGGTATTGCATTGGCGATGTATGGCAGCATCATTATAAACAGCATTGTGTACATAGATGCGTGCAGATTTACTTCTAATACCGACAGTATCGGCAGGGGAATAAGGTATTGCCATTTGCCTTTTTTTACATAGCTTTCCAGACAAATCAGCTCGACGAGTATTATCGCATATGTGAATATTTGCGGTCTTGTTACAGCGTAAGCATACATCATTACACCTATGTAGAGCGTGGCCAATGATGATGCAAAATTACCGGAGCCAAGCGTTTTGTTCCATTTTATTATAAGACCGATGATTACTATGTACATAATCATTGCGAGTGCTATCGGTCCGGCTGTGCCGAAAGCGTGGTACAACTTGTAGTATATCACATCCGACAGCCATTGCTGTACCACAAGGTCCATCGTCTTGTGCATAGTCAAAAAGTCTTTGGTGGGTATGCCGTGTTTGGTTATGTATTCGCCGGTTTTGATTATCCAGTATGTGTCGTTGTCGAGGGTTTTGCGTACGCCCAGTGCCAGCAACAGAGGAGCGAACAAAAATATCTTTTGTATTATACTGTATCTGTCTATGGATTTCTTTTTATTTTCCATTGTTATTCTCTCTCCGTTTCAGCAGTCTCATAGTAGTCAAATGGTGTTCAATGCTCTCTCGTTCTTGCTTTTTAAGTACAGACAGCGTTATGCCGGAATTGAATGAGATGAGTCCGAACATCATAAATCCTACCGAGACAATCAGAGTGGGGAATCTCGGCACAAGGCCTGTCCTAATGTATTCCGTGAATACAGGTACAAACAGTATGATTGACAGCAAAAAGAATATTGCAGACAGTATGCTGAAGAATAAAAAAGGCTTTGTGTCCTTGAACAGTCTGCCGATTGTCTTTAGTACCCTCATACCGTCTTTGTATGTGTTCAGCTTGCTCTCGCTGCCCTCCGGTCTGTCTCTGTATTCTATCGGCGTTTCATAAATTTTGAAGTTGTTGTCCAGAGCAAATACAGTCATTTCCGTCTCTATCTCAAATCCCTTTGACA
>URJF01000180.1 GCA_900548085.1 uncultured Oscillospiraceae bacterium
AAATTACAGACGCCAAAGATTTTTTTACTGCATCGCCAAATTTATTCAGCCCTTTACCGCTTCGACAATCAACGGCAATGCTGCAATATCCTTTTTTTTCATAGTATTTGAGCCACAAAGATGTTGCATTAGGATCAGCCACATCAGCTTTGTTGAGAAGAATAATTCTCGGCTTATTGCCGATTATATCCTCAAGATCAGGATTTTTTGAGCTGACAGGTATTCGGGCATCGACAATCTCAACAACACCGTCAACAAGCTTAAGAGACTCTTTTATTTGTCTGCGTGTTTTCGCCATATGGCCGGGAAACCACTGAACATTCTGTTTTATGAAATCGGGCATATCATCACCGCCTACTATATTGTAGTCAAATTATAACAGATTTTATAAAAAGAAACAAGCCGCATCAAATGATACGGCCTTTGGCAACATTCTTATTTAAGGCTTTCCTTAACCTTAGCAGCCTTACCTACTCTGTCACGGAGATAGTAGAGCTTAGCTCTTCTAACCTTACCTGAACGTACAACCTTTACGTCAACAACGTTAGGTGAGTGAAGTGGGAATACACGCTCGATACCTACACCGTAGGATACACGACGAACGGTAAATGTCTCAGATACTCCTGAGCCCTTCTTAGCAATAACTGTTCCCTCAAACATCTGAATTCTTTCTCTCTGACCTTCACGAATGTTTACAGAAACTCTTACTGTGTCACCGATTGAAAACTTAGGTGTTTCTTTTTTTGTGCTGTCACCAGCAATAATCTTAAGTGCGTCCATAATTTTCCTCCTTATTTTTTGTGAGATGTTCATATCAAAATAATGAAAGCGGACCATCCTCTAAAATGCGAAACGCTGACATTTTTACGCATTGCGGAAGTACGCAACGGATAAATGCTGATATATAATATCACAGAATATACAAAAATGCAAGCATTATTTGTATTCTTTTAAATCTTTTGTTAATAAGTTTATTCTTGAAATGGATTTCCACTGATAATCCATACCTATAAGCCTAATAACAGTATCAAAAAGAAGTATGGGATTCAGATTTTTATCCGGTCCTGCCAACAAACGAACATTGAGAATGACATTGTTATCCCTTATTGACTCATTATGCTTTACAACAAAAGGTTTTATATTAGTTTCTTTCATAATGCGGCGTCTGCCCTGCTTTGCTTTTTTCAGCGCAAGAATTTCATCGTTATTAAGAACTTCTTTGATTTTTTGCAAAGCAGTTTCGTTATCATCAAATTCAAGCTTATACACATAATCGCTGTACATAATCTCATGGCATTCCATAAAATCATCATAAACATCGACTATGCGAATTCCCGTGGGCAAAGCATCATTCATTTTTTGCATCACTTCATCGTCTGACATGTTATCGAGCAAGCGAATATCTACATTTTCGCACAGACTTTCTACGCCTAACGAAAGTGGCAAAGAAAAGCTCATATACGGTCTGGGATTAAATCCTTCTGTATACCACAACTTTATTCCTGCCCTAAAAAAAGCTCTCGAAAATGTTCTGTTAATATCCAAATGGCTGATGTATTTGGCTTGTCCTGTTTTTGAAAATCGGAGTCTAATTTCTCGCATCACAATTACCTCCGTTTAATCTGTTGGCACCACAGCCTGCACACTTAATTCTGCAATGAGGTGTTACCTTATTTTCATGAGCTTTCTTATTTTCGTTTTCTAAGAATTTTCTGCTGACACCATAGTCAATATGATCCCAAGGCAACAGTTCACTAAAATTTCTTCTGCGTGTATAGAAATGAGGGTCAATGCCATGTTCATCAAAAGCACTCATCCAAGCGTCAAATTTGAATTTGTCGTCCCAAGAATCGAATTTGCAACCCTTTTTGAAAGCAGAATAAATAACTGCGGACAGGCGTCTGTCGCCTCTGGCAAGCACGCCCTCTAAGAGTGATGTAGGTGTTTCGTGATAGGAAACTTTTATTTTTTTCGACGGTATTGACTCCAAAAGATGCTTTTGCTTTTCTTTAAGAGATTCCGTGCTATCCTCCGGTTCCCATTGAAACGGAGTAAATGGCTTTGGGATAAAGGAAGCACAGGATATTGAGACTTGAATACCTGTTCCCGCTTGTCTGTTAGGAT
>URJF01000181.1 GCA_900548085.1 uncultured Oscillospiraceae bacterium
ACTTGTTATTTATAAATGAAGATTTATTTGCTACTGCGAAGCTGATCAACAAATAAGCAGTGAGAAATCTAAACAGAAAAACAGAGAGAATAAGAGATAAATTACTGCTTATTCTCTCTACTGTTCAAGACACCATCAATCGTAGCTTGAATAATTTTTAATTCGTTATCAGTCAATAAATCAAGTGATGAGTCTATCTGACGGCGAACTGTACTTTTCTCAGCTTTTTTCGATGGATAGAAATACTCGTCAACAGATATATTGAACATGGTAACTAAATCATGGAATAGTTGAAAGCTGGGGTGTTTTCCGATATTTTCAATATCTGCGATATGACGTTCTCCGTAAAAGACTTTATCGCCTAAATCATTTCTGGAAAGCCCTGCTTTCTCTCTGGCTTCTCTGATTGCCAGTCCTAAAGGACGAAAATCAAAGCTGTGTGTATCTTTCTTTTTTCTCATTTTTAATCACCTAGCATGAGTTTATACTTCATGTTATGTGATTAGAATGTGTTAAAAACTCATATTATATGCACTGTAAATTCAAGTAAAAATATTACCTCGTTCGGTAAATAAAAAAAACCGTTCTGTGGGTAATCTCTTTTATAATGTCCAAAAATATAGGGACGGTTTTGGTATAACCAGAGCTGTCCTTTTTCTATTTTCACAGGCTTGCTCTGGTCAAGGAGCAATTTGTGATTCTAAGTAAAACAGGCAATCTATACCGACAACCGAATTTATTTCCTCTTTTTCTTAGTATATCATCAGCCCTTGAACATGAATTAAAAACTCATATATCAGATGTTTTAAAAACAGTCTATTTGTTATTGGTGCAAATAGGCTGTTTTCATATTTTCAAAAAGTTTTTCAATCCTGCAACAAATCACACCCTGCCGTACAGATATGGTGCGGAAAGAGGGATACATACTTTTCACTTCATAGCGAAAGGGGGTGTGATTTTGAAACCATCAGACTTCCAAAAGACAATACAGTGTCAGTTTGACTGTAAGCTCAAAAAGGTTGTGAAAGGCATTGTCCGTAACTACCGCAAGGAATTAGCCAGACGACAGGCAAAGGAAGTATCCTTTTGTGAGCTTCCAGAGATTGTTGTTGAGAAATTGATTGTATGGGACGATTACGAAAGTGAATATACAACGTTCGATGTGTGCGGTACAGAAATCCGTGTACTTGATGAAGAACTTGCAGAAGCACTGAAACAGTTGCCGGAGCAGAGTCGGAACATTGTATTGATGTTTTTCTTCTTGGATATGAGCGATTCGGAGATAGGCGAAAAGCTGAATATCAACCGAAGCACATCATATAGGCACAGAAGAAATTCACTTGAAGAAATCAGAAAGCAGTTAAAGGAGAAGAAAACAAATGAAGAATAAGCAACACACACTTCCATCATTTTTTCTCATATCATCAGCCGTGGACGGTAACGAAAACGCCATAGAAAAGCTGTTGCTGTTCTATGAAGCCTACATATCAAAATGTTGTTTACGCCCGTTTTATGATGAATACGGTAACGTATACATTGTGGTTGATATGGAATTAAAGGGACGTATCAGAGAAGCCCTTTTGAAAATGATATGTGAATTTGAAATAGACGAACATTAAGTAATATTTGAGCGGAGCATGATTTAACAAACTCCCCTCTTTCCTGTTCCGCTTTTTCTTATCATTCTGTATCAGTCCATTTGCAAAAATGAATTGATACAGGCTGACAAGAGCCTAACAGTTCTTTGACAAGTGAATAAAGCAGTCAGATACGTTTGTGCTTGCAGTGAGCCATCAGAGATTGTACGCCGTGACTTTTCCAATCGGGAGATAGCGATTCATGCAATGATCTGGGAGCGACCGTTGGAAAAGTCGTTCTGCCATGACCTGCAACACAGGATAATGATACACCCGTATGACACGGTTCAGCCCACAGGAATGGGAATGGTTGAGATACCAGTGGAGCTTGCCAAAGCCATTTGTCTGCATATAAAAAGTATTAGCAAAAGTGTTAGCAACGGCAAAAAACATATCCGCAAGAGTTATTGATATGCTATAATGACCTTGTTAAACGTATGTATTTTGCTGTTATCACACGGAAAGGAGTTATTAT
>URJF01000182.1 GCA_900548085.1 uncultured Oscillospiraceae bacterium
GGCTTTTCGCCCTCTACACAGTTGTCTACCACCCAGTCGTACAGCGGTCTGTGATTTTCAAATTCGAGAGAGCACAGAGAGTGTGTAACCTTTTCGCAGGCATCAGACAGGGGATGAGCAAAGTCATACATTGGATAAACGCACCACTTGTCACCGGTTCTGTGGTGATGTGCGTACATAATTCTGTAGATAATAGGGTCACGCATATTAAGATTTGATGACGCCATATCTATTTTTGCTCTCAGTACCTTTTCACCGGCTTTATATTTGCCGTCGGTCATATTCTTGAACAGCTCCAAATTTTCATCCACAGTTCTGTCACGGTACGGTGAGTTTTTGCCGGCTTCCTTCAGCGTGCCTCTGTATTCTCTGATTTCGTCGGGACTGAGGTCGTCTACATATGCGAGTCCCTTCTTGATGAGCTTAATTGCACATTCGTAGAGATAGTCAAAGTAGTCTGATGCAAAGTATATGTTGTCCCAGTCAAAGCCTAACCACTTGATGTCCTCTTTGATAGCCTCAACATATTCGGTATCCTCTTTAATCGGATTAGTGTCGTCTAATCTGAGATTACATACACCGTGGTATTTGTTCTTTATACCAAAGTTGATGCAAATTGCTTTTGCGTGTCCTATGTGCAGATATCCGTTAGGTTCGGGAGGAAAACGGGTTTGAACCCTGCTGTACACTCCGTCTTTAAGGTCTTCGTCAATAAAATCTTCTATGAAATTTGACGGGGTGAGTTCTTCCTTGATTTCATCAGTTGCCATTATATTTCCTCCTTGTAATGAGCGAGGGCAGATGCCAATCTCGCTTTTACTGTTTTTTCGCCCAAAAGCTTTGTGATATAGTACAGGTCGGGAGTGTTAGTTCTGCCTGTCAGAGCAACTCTGACGATAGTCGATACATCGCCTACATGACCTGTATATGCCTCCGGATTTTGTTTGTATTCTTTTACATTCGGTGTGCAGCCCACGCTCTCACACAGCTCTTTCATTTTGCCAAACCATTGGTCCTTGTCGTCTTGGAGATTAACTGCGTCGATATATTTTTCCAGCACTTTTACAGCCAGCGCCGGAGTAGCGTTTCCGCTTAGCTCATAGTCAGGTACAAATGTTTCATTATACATATAGCTCAGCCAATCGCCTATGTCGCTCCACTTTGCTATATCTTTTCTTGGCTTTTTGTTTTCTCTGTCGATATTGAGTATAGCCTTTGCTCTGTCCTTGTCTTGCTCGTAGAGCTTAGCCAAATCGCTGTCATATTCTTTGGCCCATTCGTATGAGAGGTCAAATACCTGCTCGGCACTCATTTTAGATATAACATTTTTAGATACATCAGTCAGCTTTACTATGTCGAACAGTGCACCGGACACGCTCATCTTTTTTAGGTTAAATGGGAATTTGTCTAAGCTTTCGTCCTTATTTACTCTGCGCCAGTCCTCAAAGTTCGAGTTTGCGAGAGTGAGCATATATTCATTTACGCTTTCTTTAGGAAAACCTACCTCACTGTAATATGTTACTGCAGCTTCGGGGTCCTTTCGCTTAGACAGCTTGCGTTTTCCGCCGTTTTCCTCCTTCATAATCGGAGCAACGTGTGCAAACTTTGGCGGCTTAAAGCCTAATACTCTGAACAACTGCAGATGGATAGGTGTAGAGCTTATCCACTCGTCACCTCTGATTACATTAGTTGTTCTCATAAGGTGGTCGTCTATTGCGTGAGCAAAGTGATATGTGGGTATTCCGTCGGACTTCAGCAGTACAACATCCTGTACATTCTCCGGCATCTCGATTTTGCCTTTTATCATATCGTCAAAATAGCATTTCTTTTCTGTATCACCGGGGGATTTTAGACGAAGTGTCCATGACTTTCCGTCCGCAATGTTAGCTTTGATTTGTTCGTAACTGAGATTACGGCACTTAGCCCATTTGCCCCAGTAGCCTTTTACGCTTTCGCCCTCCTGCTGTGCTCTCATTTCGTCCAAATCTTCTGCACTGCAAAAGCAGGGGTATGCCATCCCTTCTTCAACGAGCCTCTTTGCGTATGCCTGGTATATGTCTTTCC
>URJF01000183.1 GCA_900548085.1 uncultured Oscillospiraceae bacterium
AAAGGAAAACCTACAAATTCAGAATTTATAGCAATGATAGCCGACAAAATTACTCTTGCTCTTCGCACTACAGCTTAATTAAAACAAAAAGAAAACGGTATCTGTGATTTTTCACAAATACCGTTTTTATATTATGTATGCAATAGGGATTTAGAGTTTTCGGCTTTTTGTCACATTACAACAAACAGGGGATAGCCTTTTTTACATTTTTATCTTCACATATATTTGGAGTATTCCGATGAAAATGTAGAGCAAGCCGTAGAGCACTACCTGGTGGAGTAGATAAATCCACAGGCTGTTCCGTCCGGCAAAGGACAATACCTTTGAGTGTTGCTTGTATGTCCACCGAGGAAATGAGCCGTCTTTTGCGTATTTGCCTACAAAGGCGCCGAACAGGAACATAAATATCCATGGCAGTATAGCGAAATAGTCGGCACTGAAAAAGTCATAATTATACAAGCCCAAAGGCATAAAGTAGTTGGTTTTTATTTCCGGCAGTTTTATCAGTCCAAAGCAGAGGGAGCCGTTGCTTATTCCGTAAAAAAACAGGAACAAAACAGCAGAAATCGCCATGCCCACAGGCGGTTTAATTTTTTTTATAACAGGCATAATCAGTCCGGTAATAATCATACAACTGCCGAGACAGGACAGAATTCCAAAATATATCTGTTCTTCATCATAGCCGAATTTTGGCATAATGACTGCGGTTACGAAGGTGATTATCAGTCCGCCGCAAAATACTATTATGCCTCTCTTGACAGTGTTGCGGGACAATCGGGAGCATATTCCGGATATGATAATGAATATAGCCAAAAACAGCGGCTGCACTACGCAGAGGTCATTAAATATTTTCAGTCCCCAATCGGCTCCCAGTACCACATATACATCCAGAAAAAAGTGATGCACAACCATTGCAAGTATAGCAAAGCCACGAAGCTCGTCGAGGATTTGGATTCGTTCTTTTTTTGCTTTCATATTTTCACCCAATAATAATATACTTTATTTAAAAAACATTGTAAATAGATTTTTTATGTGTTATTATGGGAACATAAAATTTTGATATATGAAATTTTATTACGAAAGGCTAAGAATTATTATGAAAGAATATAATGTTTTGCAATACGGAGCGAAGGGCGACGGTGTTACTAATGATGCCTTTGCCATTCAGCACGCAATAGATGATTGTGCAAAAAACGGCGGGGGTCAGGTGGTGCTCCAGAGCGGAAAGGTGTTCTATTCTGACTCTATCCGTTTGCGCAGCAATGTTGATTTGCATATCCAAAAGGGCGCAAGGCTGAAGGCTACTTCAAATATAGACGGCTACATCAGACCTAACAAGCTCATAAACGACCCAAAAACCGCACTGATAGGCAATCCGGTTACGGGCAAGCCGAGCTTTGTGTTTATATATGCCTATGAGGCAGATCACTGCACAATCAGCGGTGAGGGAACTATAGACGCAAACGGTCACGCTTTTGTTCAGCGAAAAGACCAATACTATGTAACAGGCGACTTTTATCCACGCCCTACAGTAATTTATGTGGAAAAGAGCAATCATATTACCTTTAGAGACGTTACCATAGTTGATGCTCCGTTTTGGACTCTCCATCCGGCAGGCTGCGACGATGTGCTTATCGACAAAATCCGAATACTAAACGACCTGGATGTTGCCAACTCGGATGGTATCGATCCCGACCATTGCAGTAATGTGCGTATCCTCGGATGTCATGTTACTTGTGCCGATGACTGTATTTGCCTAAAAGCGTCTAAGGGTAACGCAGAATACGGTCCTTGTGAGAATATAATTATTGACGGATGCACTCTCGTCTCTACCTCTGCCGCTATAAAGATAGGCACAGAGGGTGTAGGCGACTTTAAGAATGTTATTGTGTCGAATTGCGTTATCAGCAAGTCAAACCGTGGCATATCTATCCAAATCCGTGACGGTGGTTCGGTTGAGAATGTTACTTATTCCAATATAATTATTGAGACAAGACGCTTTTGTCCTGATTGGTGGGGAACTGCTGAGCCGATTGTTCTCACTACATTTAATCGTGAC
>URJF01000184.1 GCA_900548085.1 uncultured Oscillospiraceae bacterium
AACAATCGTTTTAATATCTTATTCATATTTTTTAATTCTCCTTTCGATTTTGGGTAAAAAAATAGACGCTCATTTCTGAACGTCTTAACTGTTGAAACCATTAGAACTATGCAGGATAGTTTATTTCATCTTCATTTTTTCTATATTTTGTTCTTATGCAACCGTAGCAGAAAAAACTTGTCCTACACATAATAATGTATTTTCAAGGCTTTCCAGCTATGTTGTTCTTACGAGGTCGCACCAGAACAAAAAGCCCGTGTGACTTATGATAACCTTTTGAGGCTTATTGACGATCCTGATATAACTGAACCGCTTAAATTTTTAAGGGAAAGAGAAATTGTTCATTATCAGCGTTTCGGCGAAGCGCTGCGGCTTACTACCGACCGACTTGACTGCAATAATTTTTATGCGTTCAATCCCGGTTTTGATAAATAGCATAACAGCTTTATGTTAAAAACAGTTCGGCAGCAAGCCGAACTGTTTTGTTTAGACTGAAGACTGATAAATCACACTTTCTGTTGAAAAAACGATTGCTTTGTGCTATGCTTGTGCTACAATAGGGACAAATTAGAGAAGCCTTATAATTAAAGGGTTTTGCTGATTTAGTCCCATTTTTTTATGCCCATTTTTAGGGTAAATCTATTAGAAACAGGAGGTTTTTACTTCAATGAGCAAGATTATCGTGGTTGCGAATCAAAAAGGAGGTGTTGCAAAAACCTCTACTGTGCGAAATTTATCGTATTCCCTTGCCGAACTCGGCAAAAAGGTATTAACGGTGGATTTAGACTCCCAAAGTAATCTTACAATCGGCTTTGGTATTATACCGAAAAAAGCCAAACATACCACAGGCACACTTATAACCCGTATGCTGACAGAGGAAGAACTACCCGAAAAGAGTGAGTATATTCATTCTGTTGGAAAGGTAGATATTCTCCCTGCAAGCAGAGCCTTGACAGTTGCAGAGGTCAATATGCTCATTACCCCCGGAAGTAACAAATATCTTTCAAAGCTGTTACAGCCCTTGCGTGAGGATTATGATTATATCCTTATTGACACCAATCCGTCCCTTGGTGCATTGACTATCAATGCTCTGACGGCTTGTGATGAGGTATTGATACCCATTGATCCTGAACTGTTTGCAATTACGGGCTTGAATGACCTGATGGATTCCATAGGAAAAGTGAAAGCAAACTTGAACCCTGCTATTGAAATCGGCGGTATTTTATTCGTAAAATGTATAACCCGAACCCACTTATATAAGACGGCTCGGCAGAACATCACAGAGTATTTTCCTACTGTCCCGATATTCAACAGCGTAATTCCCTTAACTGTAAAGGTTGGTGAGGCTAATAACGCATCAATGGCGGTTGCAGAATTTGAAAACACCAATTCAGCAGCCGTAGCCTATATGGAACTTGCAAAGGAGGTGACGAAGTATGGAAAAGATGAAACCTCGGATAAGATCGCTTAATGACCTTTTCGCTAATGAGGAAGTTCAGCCATACCCCAATGAAGTATCTGCCCCTGCTGTGCAGACAGCAGATGAAAAGAACGGACTTCAATTTATTGCCCCGAAGAAAATCAGAACCTTTCTCAATCATCCGTTCCGTTTGTATGACGGTGAAAGGCTTGACGATTTAGTTGAGAGTGTAAAAGCAAACGGTATTCTTATTCCTACCATTGTCCGAATGATTGAAAAGGACGAAAATGGATATGAGTATGAAATGCTTGCAGGACATAACAGACAAAATGCTGCCATTATTGCAGACCTTGAAGTTATCCCCTGTATCGTTAAGGAAAACATAACGGATGAAGAAGCGTGGATTTATGTTATCGAAACAAATGTAATGCAACGCTCCTTTACCGATATGCTCCCATCCGAAAAGGCTGCCGTACTTGCTTTGCGGTATTCAAAGATGTTTTCGCAGGGCAAAAGAAATGACATTATTGAAGAACTTAAAAGGCTCGAAAACCCTGATTATATAAGGGAAAATTCAACTTGTGGAAGTGACTGCCACAAGTTAAAAAACAGGGATAAAGTAGGTGCTGAA
>URJF01000185.1 GCA_900548085.1 uncultured Oscillospiraceae bacterium
CTTCGGGTATTATTACCCTTGTGTTTAACTATGTTCTGCTGTCCCTTGCAGGCAATATTGTCGTGGCGGCATACGGTGTTGTCGCAAATGTGTCTCTTGTTACCCTGGCTGTGTTCAACGGTATCGCTCAGGGCAGTCAGCCTCTTATCAGCAGAAATCACGGCGCAGAAAGGCACAGCGATGTCAATTCCTTAAAAAAACTGTCGCTGATAGTGGCTTTAGTTATGGGCATAATTCTTTATGCCGTAATGTATTTTGCTACTGATCCCATTGTGGCTGTGTTTAACAGTGAGCACAATGCACAACTTGCGAAATACGCAAATACCGGAGTAAAATTGTACTTTATCGGTGTGCTGTTCGCCGGACTGAATATAGTAGGCAGCAGCTTTTTCAGTGCTGTAGAAAAGGCAAAGGAGGCAGCAGTTATTTCTGTTCTCCGTGGGTTCGTTTTGGTAGTGCTGTTTGTGCTGATTTTGCCTAAGGTATTGGGCGTAAACGGCGTGTGGCTGTCATATCCGGCAGGCGAATTTTCTACTATGCTTGTAATGATTGTTATGTTCCTGCTGACGAACAAAAAAGAAAAGAAGCAAAGCTTAATATAATGTGTTTTAATTTCTTCTTGTATATATATTGAATTGATGATATAATTACCTAAAAAGTACCGTAATTTTAGGGTATTAAAAAGAGGAAGTTATTGAGTTATGAAATTAGATACTATTTGTGTACAGGGCACTTATCAGCCTAAGAACGGCGAGCCCCGTGTTATCCCTATAGTTCAGAGCACTACTTTTAAGTATGATTCGTCGGTAGAAATGGGCAATTTGTTCGACCTAAAGGAGAGCGGATATTTCTATTCCCGTCTCCAAAATCCTACTTGCGATAATGTTGCGTCTAAGATTGCCGCTCTCGAGGGCGGTGTGGCAGGTATGCTCACCGGCTCCGGTCAGGCAGCCAACTTTTATGCAGTGTTCAATATCGCCAATGCAGGTGACCATATTGTTTCGTCATCGGCTATTTACGGCGGAACCTATAATTTGTTCAATGTCACTATGCGAAAGCTGGGTATAGATTTTACTTTCGTTTCTCCCCACGCTACAGAGGAGGAGCTTCAGGCTGCGATTAAACCTAACACAAAAGCATTTTTCGGAGAAACTATATCCAATCCGAGTCTTGATGTGCTGGATATAGAAACTTTTGCTAAGGTAGCACATAAGAACGGTGTGCCGCTTATTGTGGACAACACCTTTGCTACCCCTATAAACTGTCGTGCGTTCGATTGGGGCGTTGATATAGTCACTCATTCCACCACAAAGTATATGGAGGGCCACGCTTCTACCATCGGCGGCGCTATTGTTGACAGCGGAAATTTTGACTGGACACAGAATGATAAGTTCCCCGGTCTCACTACTCCCGATGACAGCTATCACGGCATTGTCTATGCAGATACTTTCGGCAAGGGCGCTTATATAACTAAAGCCGTTGTTCAGCTAATGAGAGACCTTGGCTCTGTTCAGTCACCTAATGATGCGTTCTTGCTTAATGTGGGACTTGAGAGTCTCCATTTGAGAGTACAGCGCCATTGTGAAAACGCTCTTGCAGTTGCTCGCTATCTTAAGAATCACCCAAAGGTTACTTGGGTAAAATGTGCTATGCTCGAGGAAGATGACCAATATGCCTTGGCAAAGAAGTATATGCCCAACGGCACTTGCGGTGTAGTATCTTTCGGCATTAAGGGCGGCAGAGAAGCAGCTACTACATTTATGGATTCTCTGAGACTCGCTGCAATAGTTACACATGTTGCAGACGCACGCACCTGTTGTCTGCATCCTGCCTCCACCACCCACAGACAACTCACTGACGAACAGCTTGCAGAATGCGGCGTAAGTCCTGACCTTGTCAGATTTTCTTGCGGTATAGAGGCGGCAGAGGATATTATCGCCGATATTGAGCAGGCTCTCGATAAGATATAAAGACGGTTAACGAGGAGAAACAATGAATATATTTTGTGATGAAAACGGTCAGGGCATGGTAGAATATGCGCTGATTA